>RFIF01000342.1 GCA_003695655.1 Cyanobacteria bacterium J069 | reverse complement strand
GTCTTAAGCGACTGTCTTAAGCGACTGTCTTAAGCGACTGTCTTAAGCGACTGTCTTAAGCGACTGTCTTAAGCGACTGTCTTAAGCGACTGTCCCAAGCGACTGTCCCAAGAACTCCTCTAAAAGCATATTGATCGGTAAATCCTATACCCGCCTAGCCTCGAAGGGTTTATTCAGACGTTAAAAGCTCTATTGCTCTAGGCACAGCCTTTGTGAGCCGACCGTCGCTATTCGGTCGAATCTAATTAGCAAAGCGAACTGGGAAAGCGAATTGGGAAAGCGAACAGGAAAGCGAACGGGAAAGCGAACGGGAAAGCGAATTGGGAAGATGAACTATTGCTGAAGGTTAGAGGAGTGGATTGGCGGATCTGCAATAATAACGACACCTGAAATACTCACACACCAGAGCAAGTCGCCGCCGATCCCCAGAGCCAACGTTGGTTATGCACCCCGGGTAGACACCTATGCAAGCGCTTCCTCAATGGCAAAGAGACCAGCAAGTCATCGAGGCGTTATCGTCTCTACTGGAGTATGTTGGTGATTTAGATCGCTACTTGGAACGGATTGCGGCTAGCGTATGCAGTCTGTTAGACATTGATGTGAGCGTGATTACGCTCTGTGCAGAACCAGGATTTGACCGGGTGGTGGCCAGCTCTGATGGTGAAGAAGACAACATGCTTTATACGCTGCACGGCACGGTCACGGGAACGGTTGTAGACTCAGGGCGATCGCTCGTCGTCGAAGATGTGCGCGTCCATCCCGGCGTTGGCACAATTCCAGACGACTATCTCTGCTATTTGGGGGTGCCGCTGCGCACACCGCAGGGTGACACTATCGGCACCATCTGTTCGTTCAACCACAAGCCGCGCAGCTTTTGCCAGGACGAGATTCGCACTGTGGAACTGTTTGCCGAGCGGGCGGCGGTGGCGATCGCCAACTACCGACTGTATGAAGAACAGCAGCGGTTTAACGAGATGCTGGAAGCAGAAGTGGTGAAACGCACTCGCGAACTCCGCGCTGCGCAATCTGCCCTGCTAGAGCAAGAGCGCCTGGCCGCCATTGGTGAATTTGCCGCCATGATTGTCCATGAAATTCGCAATCCACTGACCACGGTGAAAATGGGGCTGAAAGCCTTTGAGCGGCTGGATCTAGCAGACCCAGATCGGCTGCGGCTGATGCTGGCCAGCGAAGAAGCCGATCGCCTGGAAGACTTGCTCAATGAAATTTTGCAGTTTTCCAAGCCGCAGCAACTGATGCGCACTGATGCGGTCGATCTGATGGTGCTGCTGCAAGAGGTGGTAGATCAAATGCAAGAAACGCCCGTAGCCCGAGGGCGGCCGATTGTGCTGGTGGGTGGGCCCGACTTATCCCCGGTGATGGGCGATCGCAACAAGCTCAAGCAAGTCTGCCTGAATCTGATCCGCAATGCCTGTGAAGCTGTGATGGAGGGCGATCGCATCACCTGCACCCTCGCCTCTGATGCCCCCACCCAGCGGGTCTGTCTAACGGTTCACAACGGCGGCGAGCCGATTCCGCCAGAAGACTTATCCAAACTCACGCGCCCCTTTTACTCCACCAAGGCGGGCGGCACCGGGCTAGGCCTGGCCCTGGTCAAACGCATTATCGCCGCCCACGGCGGCGAGCTGAGCATCCAATCCGCCGCTGACACCGGCACAACCGTCACCATCCGCCTCCTCCCCGAAGCTGCTTCTATCTAGCTGCCAGCGCTTAATCCAAAAAACAAACCCTAACCCCTACCCCCCAAAACCTAACCCCTCACATGCCTCGTCGCCTCCTCTCCCTCTGCCTCAGCACGGCTACCCTGTCTAGCAGCTTTGCCCTGGCCGAAGCCGTGTTGTGCCCCCAGCCGGCCTTAGCCCAGATCACCTATGGGCAAAACGGCCAAACCGGCTTGAGCGGGCGCGATGGGCGCAGCGGCCGCGATGGCGAGACGCGCTTTATCAACGCAGACGGCACGCCCCAGCGACTGGAACTGGCGGGGGAGGCAGGCACCGACGGCGAAGACGGGGACAGCGGCCGCAATGCCTTTTGTGGCACCCAGCAGCGCACTGCCAGCAACCAGCAGGCAGCCAGCGGCGGCGATGGCGGCAGCGGCGGCAATGGCGGCAACGGGGGCAACGGCGGCGCGTTGACCATTTATTACACCGATTTGACTCACCTGCGGCAAATTTACGTGATGGCGGCGGGCGGCGTGGGCGGGCGCAGTGGACGCGGCGGCATCGGGGGCTACGGCTGTCAGTGCAGCGTCCGCAGTTGGGAAATGGAGCGCTGCACGGGTTCCTTGGGCAGCCAAACCTGTAGCGGCACCACGCGCTATCACTGCACCGACGGGCGCAACGGCAGCCGCGGGCGCGACGGGCGCGACGGCCAGCCCGGACGCGCGGGGATGCTCAGCTTGGTCAATCAGCCCGAACCGCTGCTGCCCGAAACGCCGACCGCGACAGTGCCCCTCGCGCAACTGCTGAACCAGGCGACGCCGCTGTCTCGCAACCTGTGGACGCCCAAGCGGGGCGCAGCGCAACTGCTGGCGGGCGGTTCCATTGTGGCGGATGAATATCGCGAATATGCTGGACGCGCTGAAGGCAGCGTGCAAATTGACTGGCAGGCGGCACGACCCGTCCGCGAGTTTGCCAATGCGCCCGTGACGGTGGAGATTGGGGGCGATCGCCAAATTCGCCTGTCTTTCCCCGAAGACCTTTGGGTAGACGGCAGCCTCAGCCAGTCCGAAGGTACAACCGTCTTCGCCGCTCGTTATGCCCTGCGGCGTGATGAAGCGACCCAGCTCCGCTTGGGAGAGCTATCGGGCAGCGGCTCCAGCCTGCAACTGGTTGTGCTCGATCTGGCGGATCAGTCTGACGAAGTGGCGACCGAGTTTCAAATTCGCATTCGCACTGCGCCCACCACCGATCGCGGCCGCCCGCCCTTCCGCACCCGCTTCGAGGGCACTGTCCCTCCGGCCTTAGTAACGCGCGATCGCAGTCGGTTTGTCCTGGCGCTGGGGCAACTCCCCCTCTCCAGCAGCGATCTCGCCCCCGGTCTGCGCTACGAAATCGACCTCACCGCCGTCCGCAGCTTCGCCCGCCGCTCCGCCACCCAGACCCTCGACAAGCGCGGCGACATTCGCCGGTAGGAGGTCAGGGGTCAGGGGTCAGGGGTCAGG
>RFIF01000341.1 GCA_003695655.1 Cyanobacteria bacterium J069 | reverse complement strand
TCGTCAGACTTTGGCACTGGAGACTTTGGCACTGGAGACTTTGGCACTGGAGACTTTGGCACTGGAGACTTTGGCACTGGAGACTTTGGCACGGCGGCTGACTCATCCAGCGCCAGCCTGTCTTCCGACCCCTACATTGCCGAACCCTATATTGCCGAAGAACTCTCGCTCGACATCGACCTGGACGATATTCAACTACCGCCCGTCACCCCAGAGGCTGGCGAAGATTGGGACGCAGACCTGGAGTTTGGCAATTTGACGGGCGAAGATTTGTCCGTTTTTACCACCAGTCCAGATGAGCCAGCCGATCTGCCCGCCGAGGCGACGCCTGAGCGAGGGCCGCTGGAGCCGTCAACTTGGGATGTGCCTGCACCCGGCACATCTGAGTGGGCGGGGTCTGACCTGGAATTCTTGGAACCGGAGGCGGATGGCTCTGAAACGTGGGAACCAGAGGCGATCGCCGCGCCGCCGTCTTTCCCTGATATAACCGAGTCTTCCGCTTTCAACCCCCACTCCGATTCGGCTCCCTGGCTAAGCGAACTGCCGCCAGAGCTAGCCGTTGACATCACCCTAACCGACGACTCGTTAGATCTGAATTCCAGCGAGCCAGAGCCGTCGTCAGATGTGCAAGTTCTGGCGCAAGATCTGGATCTGGAAGCGCAAGACCTGTATTTCGAGCCATCTGCCTCAGAAGTGGCCGAGACAGACTTGCCAGCCGACGACGAGCCACTGGACTTTGACTTTGAGACCAACTCAGATAACTTCCTGGACGAGTCTCTGTCCGACATCCCTCTGTCGCAGTTGCCGACCGAAATCCCCATGTCTGAAATGCCGGACAGTCCCGATTTTCTGGACAGTCCCGATTTTCTGGACAGTCCCGATTTTCTGGACACGCCGCTATCGGCTGCGGCTTTTGATGAGGTTTCCTTTAGCGGGGGGTATGAAAATTCTCTGGACACCGATTTAGAGTTCACCCGCGACGACGAAACGGCACCTACGGAAATCATCGTGCCTCTGGAAGAGGCGTTGCCGTCGGAACTGCTGGTCGATGATTTGGACAGCCTCGACAGCCTCGACAACCGGGACAACCGGGACAATCGGGACAACTTTGAAAATTCAGACAACCTCGACGATTTTGAACTGGATAACCTGGGTTTGGGGCTGGAAAGTTTAGACAATCAGGATTTTGCCCTGGCTGCTGAAGATGAAGCAGATTTTAACAGCCTGGATGATTTTGATCTGGATGCTGCGACTTCGGATTGGCAAACCGATCCAGACCCCCTGCCCGAAACCACCTTCGGGTTTGAAGATGACGATGAAACAACGGCTCTGCTAGATCCCAGCGCCTATCCGGACAGCGCTCGGTCTTACTCTGCTACCGCGTCGCCGGGGACAGCCGCGGAGGAGTCGGATTGGTTTGTCGAGGAGTCTGCCACGCCCGCCAGCGCGCCCGATTCGAGGCTCACGCCTGCCGAGGCGGGCTGGAACTACGGCATCGCGCCCGCCCCACCGCCGCCCGATGACGTTTCTTTTGCCTATCCGGCGCATCCGCCCAACTCGCCGGAGTCTACGGTGTTTTCTGCGGTTGAGCCAGAGGATTCGGCGGCGGCTGCCGAAACGGGCCGCTCGAGCAACTTATTGTATGCGGTATTGCTGGTGCTGCTGGCTTGGATTGTAACGCTGGTAGGTCGGGCGCTCTGGTCAGAATGGACTCAGCCCGAACCGACGCCCGCGCCGGCGGTTTCCCCGCAATCGCAGCGAGAGCGATCGCCCTTCTCTCCCCATGCTTAAACCCCTCCTAATTCCCACAGTCCCCCTCAGATCGCGATATCCTGGAGTTCTAGGCGGCGGGGTTTGATCGGCGGCGGGGCGGGTGCCCGTTGGGGTCGCAGAGCCAATCCATCCTGCTGTCGGCTGGCAAACTGCCAGCCGGTTTCTGGCCCGCCTGCTGCCAACCTGTCTCTGTGCTATTTTTCCATGCCCTGGTTCGTCAAGATCGAAAAAGGCCTCGTGGACAAGGCGACGTTTGATCAGTCGGTGCCTGCCCATAAGCAATTTGTGAGCGACCTGATCGCGAAAGGGCATCACGCAAAGACGGGGTACTGGGCAGAGCGGGGTGGCGGGATGCTGCTGTTTCAGGCGGATTCGCTGGAACAAGCAAGGGCGATCGTGGCGCAAGACCCGCTGGTGAAAAACGGCTGCGTCAGCTACGAAATCCATGAATGGAAAATCGTAGTGGAATAGGCAAACGCCCAAGACTTGGTGGAAAAGACGTTTCACCGAATTTTGACAAAAATACTTTTGAACTCCACATTTCTGGCGACACGGCATGGCAGACAATGGCGACGGCTACAAAGTAGTGGCAGAAAACCGACAGGCTCGGTTTGAGTATGAAATTTTGGAAACCTTTGAGGCGGGCATTGAGCTGGTCGGCACAGAGGTAAAGTCTGTGCGGGCAGGCAAGGCCAACCTGCGCGATGGCTTTGCGCTGATTCGCAACGGTGAGGTCTGGCTACACAACGTCCACATTTCGCCCCATGACACAGCCAGCCAATATTTCAACCATGACCCCCGGCGCAACCGCAAGCTGCTGATGCATCGCCAGGAAATTCGCAGGCTGATCGGCAAAGTGGAGCAGCAGGGGCTGACGCTGGTGCCGCTGAAGATGTATCTCAAGCGCGGCTGGGCCAAGATCTCGCTGGCGCTGGTGCGCGGCAAAAAACTGCACGACAAGCGCGAAGACCTGAAAGAGAAGCAGGCGAAGCGCGAGATGCAGCGGGCGATGAAGCGGTAGTTGGGGGTTAGGGGTTAGGGGTTGACGGTCAGGACTCTGATGAGGAGATGAGGAGAGGGGGAGATGAGGAGAAAACGGCTACTCTCTCCTCATCCCCTCATCCCACCCTCTCCTTATCGAGTTCCAACACCCCATCACTCCAACATCCCATCACTCACACCTCACTACTCCAGCATCCCCTCACGCTCCACCTGCTTCCAGCCCCAGCTTGGCACGTAATAACTCGCAACTAGGGCCAGCATCAGCCACCAGAGGGTGCTGACTTGGGGGCGATACCACACGGTGTCTACGAGGCCGTGGAACAACATGCCGACGATCGTGGCGATCGCCGCCATCAGCCAGAAGCCATCGGGGTTGGCGGCGGCACGGAGGCGCTGGATCTGTGTCCAGGCTTGATTAAACGTGACCAGCAGCAGCCACAGAAATGCTGTCAGCCCGATGACGCCCGTTTCCACCAGGATTTCTAGCAGGATGGAATAGGCGCTGAGGGCAGAGTAGCCCGCCCGCTGATAGCGCGGATAGACCTGGTTAAACGCATCGTTGCCGGGGCCGATGCCGAGGGTGGGGCGATCGCGGATCATGTCTTGCACGGCGGCCCACACGTTCAGCCGGAAATTGTTGCTGCTGTCTTGTCGGCCCATAAACATGCTCAATACGCGATCGCGCAAGGGAGCCAGCGTCGCCACCGCCAGCACCACCACTGCCGCCGACAGTCCCAGCGCAATGGGAATCGCCCAGCGCCGCCAAAATCGCGGCAGATAGCGGCTAAACCAGTGCGCCAGCAGCAGCAGCAGCGCAAAACCCGCCATCACAAATCCAATCCAGCCGCCCCGGCTAAAGGTCAACACCAGGCAGGCGGCGTTGATGCCCGTCATCAGCACGGCTAGCGCTTTGGGCAGCCAGCGCTGCCAGGCAAAGATGGCCGCCGCACTCAGCATCACCGCTGGCAGAATATAGGCGGCTAACAGGTTGGGGTTGCCCAGGTAGCTATAAATTCGGGTGGTCTTTGCCAGCGTCGATCCGGCATCGACCCAGGTGGCCAGGGCGGGCGCGCCAAAGAACCACTGCCGGATGCCCTCCACGCTCACTGCTAGCGCCGTCAGCAGGTAGACCGCAATCAGACCTGCCCGGATGCGGGGCGATCGCAGCACCCGCGCCAGCAGGGCAAATAGCAGCATGTAGAGCGTGAGTTTGATCAGCCCGGCGATCGCCGCTGTTCGCACGGGCGAGAGCGCTGTCGCCGCCACCGACACCAGCCAATACAGCAGCACCAGCAGATGAATCGGCGTGATGCCCAGACCTTCCTCATCCGACAGCGTCAGCAGCAGCCAATAGCCCGCGCAGGCAATCAACAGCACCCCAATCAGCGCGGTGGATACAAACGGAGCTAGCGCGAAGGCGATCGCCGCCAGCACCGCCCCAATCGGATCGGCCCACTGCATCAGCCAGCTTCCCTTGCGCCAGCCCCGCAGCGCGCCGACCCAGCGATGCAGCAGGCTCGACTGAATCCAGGTGGGCAGGGGCGTAGACGTGAGGGTGAGTTGGTTCCAAACGTTCATAGTGAAATCTGGGGCGGGGCAAGGGATTCGCGATTGGGCAGCTCATCACTCAGTCCAGTCTGCCTGTGCAAACTGTATCAGAGTCTAGGCTGCCGCTGGCAGTGGTCAAGAGGACAAAATTGGGAACTTAAAAAACTTGGGCGTGCAGATCGCTCATCCACACGCCCGAATTAGTTGCTGGGCCTCCATGCCACGCGGTTATAAACAGCGGGAGTTTCGGCTTTGTGTTTCGGTTTTGTTGAAAGTCTAGTCGTCTAGATCAATCACGTCATCATCGTCATCATCGGCGTCGTAAGTATTGTCGTCACCCGCCATCAGTTCATTAATTTCTTCTTCGTCATCCGCAAAATCAAAATCGCCGCTTTCACGGGCCAACAGCCGACCCGTGCCTTCCAGCCATTCCAAAATTGAGGCATCGCGCTGGACAGGAATTAATTGGGCGGGTTGGCTGCGGGGAATTTCGCGCAGGGCAGGATTATGCATAGCTTGGCTCTTTACAGAAATGGCTCTTTACAGAAATGAATCAGATTTGGGCAAAGCCCATCAGGGCAGTAGCGGCAGAGAAGTAAAAGCGCTTCAGCGAATGGACGCTTTTGGATCTCGATACCTTACTGATCTTTATACTTTAAGTGTAATCGGACGGATGCGGTTCAGTCATGCTGGGGAAGAACGGACTAACTCAAGACGCTCGTTGGTTGATGCGTTAGCGTGGCTAAAAGGAGGCGTGGCTGGCAAAGTTGTAGCTGTGCGCGTTTGCCAAATGCTTTGACCGCTGACCGCACGGGGGAACCAACATGACGATGGGCAAAACGGCATTACTGGAGGCGATCGCCGGAAAAAACCGGGGCTTGCTGGCATCCGAAGCGGACAATCGGGCAATCCTGGCGGCGATCGCTCGGCTGGAAGACTTTAACCCCACGCCTTGCCCACTAGAAGCCCCAGACAAGCTCGATGGCAACTGGCGCTTGCTCTACACCACCAGCACCGAGCTATTGGGCATTGGCCGCTTTCCCGTGCTGAGTCTGGGTCAGATTTATCAATGCATCCGGGTGAGCAAGCAGCAGATTTACAACATTGCCGAAGTAACTAGCCTGCCGCTGCTGGAAGGGCTGGTCAGCGTCGCCGCCCGGTTTGAACCCGTGAGCGATCGCCGCGTAGATGTGGGCTTTGAGCGGGGCATCTTTGGGCTACAGCGGGCGATCGGCTATCTCAGTCCTAACC
>RFIF01000340.1 GCA_003695655.1 Cyanobacteria bacterium J069 | reverse complement strand
TGACGCTATGATTTCGTCGGATTGAGGACAGAGCCTCAAGGCTTTCAGAAACTATTTCATAGACCGATTCAGCAACGCCTTTTTATGCCTTTGTCCTTAACTGGCATACTTCACTGGCACACTTCATTACCATTCATGCTGAAGAGCTACTTATTAGTTATTTTTCCTGACTCAGCAGCGGATCGAGCTGTCCCTGTCGATCGAGCGCGTAGAGATCATCACAGCCGCCGATATGCTGGTTGTTGATAAAAATTTGGGGCACGCTGCGGCGACCGTTGGCGCGTTCTGCCATCTTCACGCGGGCTGCGCCATCGCCATCGATCTTGTATTCGGTGAAGTTCACGCCTTTCCAGCGCAGGAGGATCTTGGCGCGGATGCAGAAGGGGCAGGTTTGCCAGGTGTAGATTTCGACGTTGGCTTTGACGTTTTCGGGGTGGCGGCCGAGGAGGGTGTTGAGTTTTTCTAGCATGGCGTTGGGGAATGGGGGAAGGATGAGGAGATGAGGAGAGGGGGAGATGAGGAGATGAGGCAACTTCTTTCTCATCATCCCATCATCACCTCGTCCCATCATCCAAATCCAGTTGCGGATTCAGCCGCCCGTCAAGCTGTTGCAACTCGTAGAGCTTGACGCCGATCTGGTATTCATACTGGCTAAGCAGGCGGGCGTAGGTGTATCCGGCGCGGCCGTCGAGGAAGCCGAGCCGCAGGATGTAGAACAGGATGAAGCGCAGGGTGGGGCGAAAGGGTAGGCGCACCCACAGCAGCTTGAGGAACCGCTTGCGCTGGACGGCGTTGCTCCACCAGCCGGAGGTGCGATCGCCAATCGTCCCATCTGGCTGCATTCCCTTCAGCAGGTTGTAATACACCCGGGCTTCCCAGTTGGAATAGCGGTTGTGACGCTCTAGCCAGTGGTAGAGGTCGCGATAGTCGATGTGCAGCATGTCGGTGGCGAGGTAGCCTACGGCTCCTTCCAGCACAACGTGTTCATGCACTTCGTTGTCGCCAGTGTTGGGGGCGGTGTCGGTGTGTAGGTTTTCGTAGCGACCCTTGGCATGGCGAAACAGGCGCAGATTCCAGTCGGGATATTTGCCGCCGTGGCGAATCCATTTTCCCAGGAAATAGACACGGCGATTCAGGTAATAGCCGTTGATGGCAGGATTCTGGATAGCTTGGGCGATTTCGTCCCAGAGGGCGGGCGGGATGCGCTCGTCGCAATCGACAATGAGCACCCACTCGTTGCGAAAGGGGAGATGATCCAGCGCCCAGTTTTTCTTTTTGGGCCAGTGCCCGGTGAAGTGGAACTGCACGACTTTTGCGCCATACTCCTGGGCAATGGCAGCGGTGCGATCGCCACTTTGCGAGTCCACCACAAAAATCTCATCGGCGGGCGCGAGGCTTTTTAGGCAGGCGGGCAGGTTTAGCTCCTCGTCTTTGGCCGGAATCAGCACCGAGACGGGAATTTTGGCGAGCGGCTGAGTCATTTTTAGGGGTCAGGTTTCAGGGGTCAGGTTTCAGGGATGAGAACTTTGTCCTGTTTGCTGAGTGTGGATTGTCCTGACTGTCTCGTGACTGTATGGTTATGACTCTTTAATGCCATAACAGATGCCGGAGTGCCAAACCCAGGTAGCTGAGCTGACCGTAAGCATAGACCAGATTGTCGAACCGCATGGCGGGGTCGTTTCCATATCTTAGCGAGTGGTAGAGTCCGCGCAGGAGGCGATCGCCCCCCCGCTGTAGCTGTCCCACTCCGGTCTGCCCGGTCAGGCGCTCCCGCTGATATTCACTGACGCCTTGCCACCAGCTTCGTTGCAAAAACCAGCTTTGCTGCCGCCGCTCTGGCGCGATGCGGTGGATGACTTCGGCATCGGGCAAGTAGCGGACGGTCTTGCCCTGCCTCAATGCCAGCTCCGTCAAGTGGAGTTCTTCGTTGGAGAGGAGCGTGGTGCCGACTCGTCCGAGCTGGGTCGAAAAGCCGCCGACGGATTCCCAAAAGTCGCGGCGCAGGGCATAGTTGACGCCGCGCGGCGTCTGCCCCGGCTGCTGAATCTCGACCGGAACATTGCCCAGGTCGTATGCGCCAAGGCTGCCCGCCAGATTTGCCGAGAGCCAGCGGGGCGGCAGTTTTCCGTCCCAGTCCAGCAGCACGCGCCCGCCGGCGATCGCCAAATGCTCATCTGTCTGAAATGCCGCGTGCAGAACCTGGAGCCATTGAGCAGAGGCGATCGCATCGTCATCCAAATACGCCAGCAGCGGCGCGCTAGTTTGCATTGCGCCTGTATTTCGCGCCACAGACAGTCCCAGCGTTGGTTCCAGCACATAGCGCAGGCGGCGATTTGGCAAAAACGGCTCAACGACGGCTGACGTGGCATCGGTGGAGGCATTGTCTACGACGATTACCTCGTAGGATTCGGCAATATCTTGGTGCAGCAGACTGGCGATCGCCCCCGCTAAGTAACCCGCTCGATTGTGCGTGCAGATGATGGCGGCGATGTGCGGCGAAGACATCTGGACAGGCCCAAAGAATAACGGTAATCAAGGGGCAGGGCATCCTTTGCGAACCACCCCGACCAATGTAGATACCGTAACGCAGGACTTGACCTGGAGGTTATGGTTGTGAATCAGCGTGACGCGCCCCAACTGTCCACTCACTCGACCCTGGTGGTCAAATCGCACGCGATAGATCCCACTACTTTGATACAGCGTCATTTCCGTGGGATGAAGCTGGATGGCGGGTTCCAACTCTCGCCAGGGAATTTGGTCGGGGGGCGCATCGACTGAATGAGCCGCCACTTGTACCAAGCCATTGGCAGCGGTGCGAATGCTAACCTGCCAGGGGATGCGGCTTTGCTCGGCGCGGCTCTGGGCCAGGCGCAGGGTTTGAAACACCGTATCTTGAGCGGCAACCAGGCTGCGAGTGGTAAAAAAGGTAAGCCAACCGGGGGCGGCGATCGCCATCAGCGTGCCCAAAATCGCCATGACTGCAATTTTCTCGACCAGCGTAAAACCTGACACAGAACAGCGCTCGAACCGAGTGGGCAGGGATTCTGCCCCCAGACGAGTCAAGACTTTCATAGATTAAAGAGTGAGGAGAGATGCACCACCCGACCTCCCTTAAAATTCCCAGCGGCGGCGATCGCCTATCGGGGCGCAACCACCCAAAGGAGAAAAACGTCAGTGCTGACCCATTGGGGCATAATGATCAGCGGTGGTTTTTGCTGGGAAAAGCGCAACATGCCTAACGTCATCGACACCCCGCCAGAAAACCTGCAACCCGACACGGCTAGCGTGCTGGGGCTGCCGATTCACCTGCTAGAGGACTACAACGGCTGGTTGCTAGAACGACTCGCCAAGGGAACCGCTGGCGTCCATGTGGTGACGCTGAACGCCGAAATGGCCATGCAGGCGGAGCAAGATGCTGCGCTGGCAGCGGTAATTCGGCAGGCAGATTTGGTGATTCCAGACGGGGCGGGCGTGGTGTTTTATCTGCGGCTGCGCGGGCGCAAGGTCAGTCGCTGCCCCGGCATTGAGCTATCGGAAAAGCTGCTGAGCCAGTCCGTCGCGGGCGATCGCCCAGGCAGCCCCTATTCGGTGTTTTTCTTTGGGGGTGCGCCGGGTGTGGCCGAAGACGCAGCGCGGGTGTGGCGAGAACGTGCGCCTGGAATTGCGATCGCCGGGGTGCAGCACGGCTATATTGCGCCGGAAGAACAAGCGCCTTTGCTGGAAACGCTGAAGCAACTCCAGCCGCGGATTATTTTGGTGGGTCTGGGCGTGCCCCGGCAGGAATTTTGGATCGCCCAACACCGCCACCTTTGCCCCTACGCGGTCTGGATCGGCGTCGGCGGCAGCTTCGATATCTGGTCGGGCAAAAAGGAGCGCGCCCCCGGCTGGCTGAGAAACAACAACCTGGAGTGGGTCTATCGGCTTTATCAAGAACCCTGGCGCTGGCGGCGGATGCTGGCGCTGCCCCAGTTTGCGTGGCGATCGCTGGTGTTTAGAGGGTAAGGGAGAGGGTGACGGGGTGATGAGGCGATGAGGTATTAGAGCAAGTACCCCTGACTCCTGCCCCCTGACCCCTGATCCCTGACCCCTAACCCCTGATCCCTGACCCCTAACTGCTTTATAGGATTTAATGTGTCCTTTTAGAGTGCATCTGATACTATTTGGCAAGCATAGTGGTGAGTGCTGCATGTCTGCCCCCGCCTCGCTACATCCCCCGTTCGCCTCTCTACCGGAACCGCTTGACCCCTATGACCACCGTTAGCGATCGCCCGATTAGTAGCGCTCATTCATCTCCCCGCTCGTTGCATACAGTCCCCACGGCCACTCAGCGCGATTCGATCGTGCGGCTTCAACAGGTGACCAAGGTCTACACCAACGGCAGTCGCGCCCTGGAAAATGTGAATCTCCAGGTGCGGCGCGGTGACTTTCTCTTTGTCACGGGGCCGTCGGGTTCGGGCAAATCCACCTTGCTGAAGCTGCTGTACGGAGCGGAGCGCCCCACCCAAGGACAGGTGCAGGTTCACGATACTAATCTGTGTGATTTGAGGGGCGATCGCCTCTCCATGCTGCGTCGTCGCATCGGCGTCGTGTTTCAAGACTACAAGCTGATTCCCCGCCGTACCGTAGCCGAGAACGTCGCCTTCGTGCTGCAAGCCCAGGGCTATGCCCGCCGCGAAATCCAGCGCCGCCTGCTGCCCACGCTCAAAATGGTGGGGCTGCAAGATAAGGCAGAGCGCTTCCCCGATCAGCTTTCCGGTGGCGAACAGCAGCGCGTCAGCATCGCCCGCGCCATCGTCAGCACGCCACCCATCTTGCTGGCAGACGAGCCGACCGGAAATCTAGACGCCGACAACTCCTGGCAAGTGATTAAAATTCTGAAAAAGCTGAACGCCGTGGGCATTACGGTGATTATCACTACCCACGACGATCGCCTGGTTCGCATGTCCAACAACCCAGTCGTGCAGCTCCGCAACGGCCGCCTCTTTCATGTGAAGTAGGGAGTAAGAAGGGATCAGAGGTCTCTGAAATTGAAACCTGATCCCTGATTCCTAGCGCCTCGATTTCGGCGTGTTTTGCCGGAGGCGATCGCGGATTTGCTCAAGCTGGTCTTGGCTGCTGACGGGCGATCGCGGGATGGGCAGTTCGGTGTTGGGCCACAGTTCTAGGTCAGAGCAGGGGCAAGATAGCTCCTTGCGCTGGCCCACATCCAGCATCGGCACGGGCATATTGCAGCGGGCGCAGGGTTCAATCACCCAACTGGGCGAGAGCAGGTCGGCAATGGTTTGGGTGGTGCCTTCCAGATAGCACTGCGACAGGTCGTGCTGCATCAGGATTTTCCAGGTCAGCGCAAAGTCATAGCTGTAGCGATCGCCTTGCAGCACGGTTTCCGGCATCAGCGGCTCAGCCGTGCCTGGCAAAATGACGCGCTTGCCAAGCTGAAACCAGGTACCCAGATAATCTCTAACTTGATCGAGAGAAGCCATAGCGCCCTCCCCGGGCAAAGAGTTGAAACAGCAGTTACGCCATTCCTCTAACTCCATCCTATCGGCATCTGCCGGGTCACATGGTTTGTAAAACCGAAGCGTTTCTTAAGGTTTTATTGGGCTTAGAGCTTGTGTGACCCGTCTGGATTGACTAACAAAACTTAACCCCCAACCCCTAACTTCCCCGCTCCTGGCAAAACTGCTCGACGCAGCGCACGAAGATTTCCACGCCCATACCAAGGGCGGTTTCGTCGAAGTCGAAGCGGGGATGGTGATGCGGATAGGCGAGTGCGCGGTCGATGTTGGCGGAGCCGAGGAAGAAATAGCAGCCGGGGACTGCTTGCAAAAAGAAGGACATATCTTCGCCGCCCATCGTTTGGCAGTCGGGCGTCACGCCAGCGGGGGTTTCCACCACATCTTCGGCGACCGAGCGAATCAGGTGGGCGATCGCCCCATCGTTGATCACAGGCGGATAGAGCTTGTCATAGCGAAATTCGTAGGTGGCACCGTGGCTCTGGCAGGTGCCCGCGATGATGTCCTCAATGCGGCGATCGAAAAAGTCCGTCAGCGCGGGGTCAAAATAGCGCACGGTGCCGCGCAGGTAGGCGCTGTCGGCGATGACGTTGCTGGCTTTGCCCGCCTCAAACTTGCCCACCGTGACCACGCCGGATTGGAGTGGGTCGAGGTTGCGCGCCACGATGGTTTGCAGCGCTGTCACTACCTGCGCGCCCACGAGGATAGAATCGACCGTTTGGTGTGGCATGGCTCCGTGACCGCCGCGCCCGTGAATGGTGCATTCAAACAGCTCCACCGCCGCCATCATCGCCCCCGCCCGAATGCCCACTTTGCCCAGCGGCAGGTTGTTCCACAGGTGCAGGCCGATGATCGCGTCCACGTCGGGATTTTTCAGCACGCCCGCTTCGATCATCGGCTGTGCGCCGCCGGGGCCTTCTTCTGCGGGTTGAAAGATCAGCTTGACCGTGCCCGCAAAGTCCCGATGCTGCGATAGATAATAGGCCGTGCCGAGGGCGATCGCCACATGCCCGTCGTGCCCGCAGGCGTGCATCCGTCCGTCGTGCTGCGAGCGATAGTCCACCTCGTTTTCTTCCTGGATGGGCAGCGCGTCCATATCGGCCCGAATCGCCAGCACTGGCCCCGGCCGAGTTCCCCGCACCCGCGCCACGACGCCTGTCTGCGCCACACCCGTTTCGTGCTCAATGCCCCATTCGCGCAGCTTGGCGGCAATAAAATCGGCCGTGAACTGCTCCTGAAAGCCCAGCTCGGGTCGCTGATGGAGCTGCCGCCGCCAGACCGAAAGCTGGGGTTGCAGCGTGCGAATCTGGAGCCGAATGCGAGACGTGTCAACCGAGGGCGACGCGGAGACGGTGAAGACCATGATTAGGGG
>RFIF01000339.1 GCA_003695655.1 Cyanobacteria bacterium J069 | reverse complement strand
TCTAGTAGTCTGTCAACAAAAAGTGACGAGCTTGATGGGTGATGTGCCGCGCGAAGCGCGGCACATCACCCGGTAAAAATTGCTTGACGCAACACTAGCGATTAGTTTGCTCTCTCGCCCAGACTCTGACGGCGCGGCGTAGAGCTAGGCGTCCTCGGTCACGGTGGGCGTGAATTAACTGGGGCAACTCCTGCACCTTGAGGGTCGGAAACACTTGGCTTTGGGTGGATAGATGATACCCATCCGCTTGCAGCAGGTAGACCGTGAGTTGTCCCTGGTCATAGCACCAGATCTCAGGTATTCCCAGTCGTTGGTAAATCGGAAACCGATTCAGAGACTTGCTCGTAAGGTCAACTTCTAGAGCTAAATCGGGGGGCGGATCTTGACTCAGGTCAAACGTGAGCTTGCCACGCACCTGGGCTTCATTTTGAAAGTAGAAACAATTGTCTGGCTCTAGCCCTGCCTGCTCGGCTTGTTTTCTCCAGGTTGTAGAACCATAGCTCTCGTAGTTTTGCTCTAAAACTTCTGCAATATCCTCAATAGCGATGCTAAGTGACTGTTTGAAATATTCATGTTCTGGTAGCGGAGCCATAATTTCTAGCAGGCTGTGATCATAGGCGATGCGAGTGTTGCGGTGTTCCCCTAGCTCTGCCAGAATCGCCTCAAACTCCACCCAGCTCACATTATGTAGCAGCAGCCTTTGCCCTGGCGGCACTTCCAATTGGCGCAGCTGAATCGTAACCATTGATGAACGCTACCTCCAAGATTGGTTTGAAATCGGCGACGCTATTGATTAAGTCTATGATAGTCCTCATAATCCACTGTGCTGTCTTGCCTAAGAATCGGAATCGGTGATTTTCATGTCTATTCTCTTCATAACCGTGGGTGGCTCCCCTCAGCCGATTATTACAGCCATCCAATCCCTCAATCCCGATCGCACGGTCTTTGTCTGTTCTGATGGTGCAAAGGGCAGTATTTCTCAGGTAATTGGTGGGGGCACGCCTTGCGAAGTGCGACGCGGTGCAGAAGTGGTAGAACGGCTGCCAAATCTTCCGACCCATTTGGGGATGGGCGATCGCTTTAATCCAGATACCGACTTGGTGCGCCTTGATAATCCCGACGATCTGGCAGAATGCTACCGACGCATTGCACAGAAAATTAGTGGAATTAAAACGGCTGACCTTAATTCTCCACTATATGCCGACTATACAGGTGGCACCAAAACTATGTCCCTGGCGCTGGGCATGGCAGCGTTGGACTACGGCGTGACGCTATATCTGACCACCAACGCCACCCGCGAAAACCTGATTCGGGTTGATCGCGGCGAATCGACCGAGCGGGCACCGACCACTGCGGTCACGGTAGAGCGGGTTCTTCAGCAAGACTTGCCGAAGCTACTGCAAGCCTACAACTATGCCGGGGCGATCGCTACCCTCAGAATCTTACTTCAGTCGCTAGAGCTGACCCAAGAACAGAGACGTAAACTGCGAGGCCTGTTAGATATCTGCACAGGCTTTGATGCTTGGGATCGGTTTGATCATCAGACAGCGTGGCGCTTACTCTCACTGCACATGAACCAGGTGCAATCCTATGGTCTTGCCCTCAAGCGCTTGCTCAGCAGCCGCCAGGCAATAGACCCAGAATTTTCAGCCGCAGAGACAATCTCAGGCCACGGCTACGAACTAGTCGAAGACCTATTACTTAATGCCCAGCGTCGTGCCTATCAGCAGCGATACGATGATGCCGTCGGCAGGTTATATCGAGCGCTAGAATTGCTGGCGCAAAGTCGCCTGAGTCAGACCTACGGACTGCAAACTGGCGACATTGACCTGGAAAAGTTGCCCGTCGAACTGCGGGAGAAATATAGCGCAGAACGGAATCCGCGCAACGGCAAAATTCAGCTTCCCCTTTGGAAAGGCTATGTACTGCTCAGCGAATTAGCAGCCGATCCGCTGGGGCAACTGTTTCAGGAACGGTCGAAACCTCTGGAAAATGCACTCCAGGCGCGGAATTATTCGCTGTTTGCCCACGGCTTCAAACCTATTACCGAAAACGATTACCGCCACTCTGGGCAGGTCATTCAAGCTTTTGTTGAAACAGCATTAGAACGAATTATTCCAGATAAGAATCGTCATCCTCTGGCTCAATTTCCCACAGATTTGGTATAGCTTTTGGAGACTAAGCACTGTGAGAAACCGTTTCTGCGGCTTTGCGGGCTAGTTTGGCGTAGGTTTTGGCGGTTTCATAGGGCAAGCCCAGGTCTGTGGCGATGTCTCGCAGCGATTCGCCTAGTTCGCGCCGGGCTAAGACGGTGGCCCAGGTTTCGGCGATCGCCATTGCCCGCTCTCCCCCAGTGCGCTTGCGTTGCGTTAGGAAATGCTCGGTGAGGGCGGCGATCCGCTGAGCCAGCAGGTTTTGTAGGGTGGAGGGGGGCGCTTCGGTGGTGGCGGATGACCAGCCCAGGCGGGTTTGTCCTAGCCCAAAGGTGGTCTTGTGCCCGGTGCCGCAGTAGGGCGCAAGGCGACCCAGCGCCATAAAAAGCTGCACATATTCGAGGTCTTCCAGAGCTATCTTACTCAAGCTCAGCTCGATCGCTCCGGTAAACCCGGTCACCGAGCCGCGCTTGCCTGCGACGGTTTTGACGGACTGCAAGTGATGACGGGTGATGATGACTGATTCTCTGAATCCATCATGGGTCTGATCCTGAGTTGAGGTGCGCCCTGCGCTGTGTTTCATTTGCCCAACGGCTATCTGAAAATAGCACTAAGCGACGATAAAATCGCGGCGATTGAGAACAGCAGCGTCCACACCTCTGAGTTCGGCGAGGACTTTGTTGCCATCGCTGATTAAGACATTCCTGCCCTTTTGGGTAAAACTAAGAGTACCAAAACGAACGCCGCTCAAGAGAAACTTATCTATACCGTCTCTATAGTCCAGAATTGTGTCTGGCCCCTTGAACGATTCAATCACAAAGACATCAGCACCTGCGCCTCCTTTCAGAATATCCTTGCCTCGTCCACCCGCCAACCGATCGTTTCCGGCACCCCCCAACAATCTATCCTTAGCGTTATCACCGCTGAGAGTGTCGTTACCCTCACCACCTATAAGCGTATCATTGCCATTTCCACCCAATAGCCGATCGTTTCCGACCTCTCCCAACAGGCGATCGCTGCCATCAAATCCAGAAATGGTATCGTTGCCTGCAAAGCCGTTGATTACATCCTGTCCAGGTGTGCCTGATAAGGTGTCATCGCCACTAAAGTCAGGAACCGGATTGAGCGTCAATTCGTAATGCGTCGCATAGGTAAATGTAAACGTGCGAGGAGGAGAAACCTGCAAGAAATAGGTTCCTGGCTCCAAAATAATAGAGAAAGCCGTGTTAGCACCTCCGCCAAAGGTGCCCAAGGTTTCATTCGCATCATAGACCCCGTTTCTGTTGATATCTGACCCAAAGAAGACTCTCAGATTTTCCGTCGTTCCGCTGATCAAGCCGCCAATATTGGTTTTTTGAGACAGGGTGAATTTGTAGGTGTCAATGAGATCAATGGCGTTGCTAATATAGTCTTTAAGGACGCGCTGCGTTGAGAGGATGCCCAGGTCAAAGGCTTGACCAAACGTGCTGCCTGGATCGGGAGAAACATTACCAGGTCTGGGTGTTGCGCCTAGTTGAATGCTATAGTCGCGCGTCAAAAAATTGCTGGTTGCGACTTCGAGGTAATAGGTGCCAAGCGGTAACGACTGGAAAAATGATCCATCTGCACCTGCCGACAACGTTCTAATGCGCTCATTATTTTCAACAAAGCCATTGCCATTAAAATCGACCACTAATCGTAGAAATGGAGGGGTGCCGGAGCGCACTCCCCAGTCTACAAATCCAGCGATGTCGCTATTTGCAGAGAGGGTAAATTTATAGTACGAGACGGGATCAGTGCCGCCAATCACATCAGAAATATTGACTGGGGCTGAAAGAGTTCCCAGGTTATTAGCAGTTGCCAGGGTGTTATCGGTAAGTGACATAGATTGGTCGTTGATTGATCATTAAAAAACAAGAATGGAACCATGGCAGCAATAGTGATTTGGGCATTGCTGGCTAGTGATTAGTGCCTACAATCCTTGCCAAATTACACGGGATGAACTGTAGCCATAGTTGTCATGCTTTTGCGAAACAGATAAAGCACAAATGCAGGCTACAACCATGCTAAGCAGCGCGATTTTTTTCTCATTGACCATTTGCGCCAATAAATTGGCCGATTGCGCCCTTTGCTGATGGCGATCGCCCTCTGGTACTAAATCGTCTTCATTTTGAGAGAAAAATCGCGTAGAAACTTTCCCCTCAAACCAGTCTCCACAGCATGACGGACTCGACGACCTGCTCGTTCACCCGTCATTTACACTCGCGCAACTTATCTAGTCCATCCAGAATAAAATTGAGTCCAAGCTCAAAATCATGCAGACCGTCATAACTGCCATCAATGACATAGAGCGATAGTTGATGCATGTAGGGATATTGATCCGGAGGAATGTATGAAATAAAGCTTTCGGCTGTCTCGGCATAGTCTGTCGCTTCGATAGGAAAGTTGAGTTCCTGGAGAGTGAATCCATAAATGTGGCTGTCGAGAGCGTTCCATGCATGATCCGCCATTTCCCATGAAAACCCTGCTTCCCGCAGACAGCCAATCGTCCTATCGACATAGCGCAGCATGGCTGGCCCGACGTTGATGCGTGACATGATTGCCATTGCTGCCCAGGGGTGTTGCAACAGCACCTCATGGGCCGAAAACGCCCGCTGCCGCATTGCAGTTTTCCAATCCAAGTCAAAGCGAGGTAACTCAATGTCGCTGATGACCATATCCACAATGCCGTCGATCATGTCGTCCTTGTTGGCAACATGGTTATAAAGCGACATCGCTTTCACGCCTAATTCTTGGGCAACTTTTCGCATCGAAAGTGCCTCAAGCCCCCCTTTGTCTGCCAAATGGAGGGCTGTTTGCAAAATCCGCTCCCGACTTAGCGGGGTTGGGGACGGGGTGTTGGATGTCCCTATCTTAGCCATCTATTTTGTTGTGCATGTTTAGTGTGCCTGCCCTGTCACCCATTGCTCTAGTGTCTGTTGATGGGGACGTTATACGATTAAGCTTGACAAACTTACAGCGTAAGTTAAACTGGCTTTATGCGTAGACGTACGCTGTAAGTTTAGCTCGGAAATGGGCGGTTCGCTGCGCATTCATTCTCCTGAAACCTTAAAAAACTATGGCCGCAACATCCTCGCCGATCTCCACTCCCCAAACAAACTCAAGCAATGAAACAATGCATAAAACGATGAATAACAAAATGAAGGCGATCGCCCGTTCTGAATATGGTTCGGCGGAGGTGTTGAACCTGGAAGAAGTAGATCAGCCGATCGTGTCAAATCAGGGTGTCTTAGTAAAAGTTCATGCTACATCGGTCAACGCAGGGGATTGGCACCTGATGCGAGGCACGCCGTTTATCGTTCGTTTGATCTACGGCGGATTGCGTCAGCCCAAGATAAAAATTCTCGGTTTTGATGTCGCTGGACGAGTTGAAGCCGTGGGTCAAGAGGTCACCCAATTTAAGCCTGGCGATGAAGTCTTTGGCGACCTGTCGGCATGTGGCTTTGGAGCCTTTGCCGAGTATGTTTGTGCCGCAGAATCAGCCTTGGTTTTGAAGCCTGATACGATCTCGTTTGAGTCCGCTGCTGCCGTTCCGGGGGCTGCGTTGGCGGCGTTGCAGGGACTTCGAGACTGCGGCCACATCCAGCCCGGACAGAAAGTTCTCATCAGCGGTGCATCGGGTGGCGTGGGATCGTTTGCGGTACAAATTGCCAAAGCCTTTGGTGCAGAAGTCACGGCCCTGTGTAGCTCAGCAAAAATAGATAAGGTACGCTTGCTCGGTGCCGATCATGTGATTGATTACACTCAAGTCGATATTACTCAAAGCAGTATTGATTACGATCTGATTCTGGATGCGGCTGCCTATCGCTCAGCGTTTGACTATTTCTCTATCCTAAAACCCGGTGGAACCTATGTTTTGGTTGGGGGTTCCACGGCCCGATTTTTTCAAATTTTGCTCTTTGGATCTTTGATTTCAAAATTCAGTCGTCGCAGAGTCACCGCATTGACTTCTACCCCTAGTCAAGCTGATCTCCAACTCTTGAAGGACTGGCTGGCGTTAGGGGCGATCGCCCCTCTGATTGATCACATCTATTCCCTAGATAAGTTGCCTTCTGCGATTTGCAAACTTGAACAGAGACAGGTTGCTGGAAAAGTCGTTGTTCGGGTTTGATGGGGGTTTGATCGATGCCAAAAAAAGACTTCACTGTGTATCTGACCCGCAGCCTGATTCAGTTTGCGGCTCATCAAGGATTGGATGTCGAGCAGCTTTGTTTTAAGGTTGGCCTTGACCCAATCATTCTGACAACACCCGATCAGCGAATCTCAGCTTCTATCCATTATGCTGTGTGGCGCGAGGTCGCCAACCAGACGGGGGATGAAAATCTGGGTCTCCATTTTGGGGAAGCTTTTAATGTTGGCAACTATGGAATCCTGGGCTACGTTCTGCTTAATTGCCAGTCTGTAGCGGATGTGTTTGAGAAATTTTGTCGCTACACCTATCTCTTTTGCAATGGGGTGCCATCCCAACTTTGGGTTTCAGAGGGTATGGCTTTTTTAGAGTGCGATTTTACGTCTAAATTGACGTTCGACCACGACCAGATAGAAGAATCGCGCTACGATGCCGAAAGCGTATTTGCTGCTACCTTAGCTGCTATAAAATCACTTACGGGCAAAGATCTGCGCCTATCAATGGCTTCATTTTGCCATGCTGCTCCTGCGGATATCTCAGAGTATCAGCGCATTTTTCAGACTGACTTAAAATTTTCAATGCCGTTTAATCGTTTAGCCTTTAATGCAGCATATCTGGACTGGCCCGTGTTATCCAGCAATGCAAGTTTACTCCCTCTGTTTGAGCAACAGGCTGACGCGATGTTGGAGAACCTGAATGGGAGCGATCGCTACACCCGAAAAGTTGTCCATCTCATTGCCGAGCAGCTTAAGGGAGAACTTCCCAAAATTGAGGCGATCGCCTCTGAACTCTCAATTAGCATCCGCCATCTCCAGCGAGAACTGCGAGCGGAAAGCACCTCGTTTCAGAAATTGCTCGATCAAACTCGGCAAGAATTAGCATTGCGGCATTTGAAAAACCCGACTGTCTCGATTCACGATATTGCGTTCTTACTAGGTTTTTCGGAGCCAAGTGCGTTTAACCGCGCCTTCAAACGCTGGACGGGAAAAACACCCCAGGGCTATCGAGGTATCGTCAAGGCGGGAAGTAAGAGTGATTGATTTTGCTGTTAGGTGCGGTAATAATCGATACTCCTGATTAACTGACAACTCTTTTTCCCTTATCTCCCCACCCCTGATCCCAGAGAGAAGGGATGCCGGCGCTTAAATCTGGGCTGAAAGCCCTTTTCTTACTCTGGGAGAGAGAGGGGTTGGGGTGAGGGTGGAGTTTTGTCAGTCAACCAGGGTTTTGTCCAGTAAACTCCAGAGCCTGGGTCAGGGTTGCGCCATCGGTTGCCCCCCAGTAGAGACGGCCCTGGCCGTATTCACAGCCCAACTCCAGCAAAATATCTCGCTGCTGTAGGGTTTCAATGCCCTCGGCGGTGACGGCCATGTTCAAGGTGTGGCAGAGGCCGACAATGGCGCGAACAATTTCTAGCTTTTCAGGATCAGTGTCGATGTCTTGAATAAAGGAGCGATCGACTTTGACCATATCAATCGGAAACTGATGTAAATAGCTCAAAGACGAATAGCCCGTGCCAAAATCATCTAAACAGATTTGAACATTGAGCTGCTTGAGTTGGGAAAGCATATTGGCCGCTTCTTTGGCGTTTTGAATAAATACGCTTTCAGTGATTTCTAGCTTCAAATAGTGACCGCTCAGTCCGGTGTCTTGCAAGATGCTGGCAAAGGTTTCGACCAGTTTTTTTTGAGCAAAGTGATGACTAGAAAGATTGACATTCATGGACATGGCCAGAGACGGCAGGGTGGCTTCGGGCTGCTGGATAAGACGGCCCTCGACCCACTGCCAGGCTCCCATTTCCTGTTGCTGCCAGGTTCGCAACTGCTGACAGGCGGCGCGCAGCACCCACTGATCGATCGCGGTGATGACCCCCATCTCTTCGGCGAGGGCGATGAACTGGTCTGGGTAAATGATGTTGCCGTCTGGCTGTTGCCAGCGCACCAGGGCTTCTAGACTGGCAACAGCCTCCGTTTCTAGGGAAACAATGGGCTGGTACAGGACTTACGCAGTTGAAACGAGTTCTGTAGATTCTGGATGATTTTTCGCGGGCTGCACCCGCGAAAAATCATCCAACTGCGTAAGTCCTATCATAGTCGGTGTGCTGATGTAATGCGTCTTGCAGGGCTTGCTCCACCCGTTCCAAATCATCGGGGTGAATAGCTCTGCGCCAGCACTGGTAGGGATCGTCAGTATCATTTGGGTCGATGCCCAGCAGCTTGAAGTGGTTGTCATTCCAGATCACTGTGTTCTGCCGCACGTCCCAGTCCCAGGAGCCGATGTGGGTAAAGTCGAAGGTAAGTCGCAGTTGCTCTTCGCGGCGGGCCAGGGTTTCCTCGGCCTGCTTGCGCTCGGTGATGTCTTCGAGAATGTAGGAAAAGCGGGGTTGTCCGGTGGGGCGACCCGCAATCGGGCAAACGCTGCCCGACAGCCACAGGGGCCCCTCTGGGCTGTCGTGAAGATACTCAAACCGCACGGGGGCTTGCGTCCGCTCGGCCTCACGATAGTAGGCACTCCAGCGCTGAATAACGGCGGTGGACACGCCTAGCTCGCTGGCAAAACGATTTTGCATTGCTAGCGGGTCGATGCCAAAAAACTCGGCCGCCGCGCCATTATTAGAAATATGTAAAATATCGTCATCGTAGAGTTCAATCACGCCCATTGGCATAGCGGCGCTTTCAAACAAGCTGCGCAGGATGGATTTGCGCTCTCGCAGGTCGGCGTTGATTTCTGAGAGTTCGGCGGTGCGCTCGGCGACTCGCTGCTCTAGTTCTTCTTTGACCTGATGCAGGTCGGCCAGGGCCTGCTGACGTTCTGCCTTGATCCGCCGGCGCTCGGTCACCTCTTCGCAGACGATGCTAATGCCAATGATGCGATCGCCCTCCCTGAGCGGCCAAAAGCTCTCGACCCAGGCCCGTTGCACCCCAATTTGCGCGGGCGTCTCGCCGATAATATCGACCTTGAGCAGTGGTTCCCCCGTTTCAAAAATCGGAAGCAACATGGTTTCAGCCTGGTCGGCCAAGTTGGGCAGCAGTTCCCGCACCGTGCGTCCCAGGTGCGCCTCAATGGGCAGCCCATTCATCTCCGCCAGCCGCTGGTTAATACGCACAAAGCACAGCTCTCGGTCGAGCACGCCCAGCCCGATGGGAGCCGATTGGTAAATGGTTTCAATTTCGGCCAGCTTTTGCTGCACCTGCACGGTCTCGGTTTGCAACTCGGCTTCGGCGCGTTTGCGATCGCTGATATCCCGATAGAAAACATTCAGCCCTTCGTCCGAAGGATAGGCGTGAATTTCAAACCACACATCGTGGTTTGGCGGCTCAACATAGTGATGCTCCAGATGAATTGTGACTTGCTCAATCATCGCTCGGCGATAGTGAGATTCCAACTCGGAACCTGCGAGCGCGGGCCATTCTTCCCAGCAGGTGCGCCCCAAAACTTCCTGACGGGGCTTGCTATTGATCTGCTCGCCGGCAGCATTTTGGTACGTAATCCGCCAGTCTCGATCAAACGCTACAAAGCCATCACTGAGCGACTCTAACACCTGAGTCAGGCGGGACAGTGGCTGCTCTGTGTCCCGGCGAGCGGCTTCTGTGCAAACGCAAAACAGCCCCCCCACCCCACCGCTTTCATCGCGAATGGGGCTGTAAGAGCAGGCAAAAGACCTGCGCTCCGCAGCACCCACCCCCGGACTGCCATTCTGGTGCATCCCTCGCGGCAGAGGCTCTGCACTCACAGATTCTCCCTGGTCAATTACCTGGCGGATAATCGGCCCCAGGGTTTCTCCAAAATCTGGCCAGATTTCAGGCGCGGGTCGCCCCAGAGCGCTGGGGTGTTGGTCGTCCAGCATCGGGCGATAGCCGTCGTTGTAAAGCATGACTCGCTCTGATCCCCACAAGATAAACATGGGGCAGCGAGAGTTGAGTACTATGCTGAGCGCGGTGCGCAGGCTTTGGGGCCACTGCCGGACGGGGCCGAGGGGCGTGTGCGCCCAGTCGTGCGATCGCATCAGGGTGCACATTTCACCTGTTCCAGCAAAACTAGTGAATGAGCGATCGCCATCATGGACTGGGGTCGGGTCGGCTGGGGTCGGGTTTAGCTGGGGCATCCTTGCGCACTCCTCGCAATCGCCAAGCTTAATTTGGGGAAGCGTTCAGGCTATAGGTCTGACGGCTCACTGACAACTCGCTTGAGCCTCGATCTTAACCAGTTAGCGCGATCTATCGTTATATACAAAAAAATGCAGATTCAATAATTGATAACAATTGATAACGTCTTAAACTTCCCGATGAGCGACCTAAGGGCTGTCGTCAATTGTCGGCAAAACATAGGTTTATTAGGGGTTGTAGCCCTGACTCTGGCTTGCTTGGGCGGGCGCGATAGCCTCGATTCACGGATTCTAGGGTGAACTGACGACGCGCCCCAGGGCTTGCCCAGTTTGTTTTCTAGCTCTTTCTGGCTCTAGATTGCCCAGCTTACGCAAGATCTCAATAAAAAATAGGGCGATCGCCCTTAATTTTAAGGATTCTGAACCAGGCGATGGAGGGGCATTTGGCCCCCTTAACCCGTCAATCCGTCTTCTGCTTTTGTAAGGTCATTAAAGCAAATGTCAACAAAAGTAAACTTAATTCAATAAAAGTGAAAATATCTGGTCTTGCCAGGCCGTTAGTGGGGCGATCGCCTTTGTCTTATTCTCATCTTAAAAGCCATCCTAGAAGACATTACCGTGTCCCCCTTTTCACTGTCGAAGTGGCAACGATCCTATGCGGGGCTGTGGCTTTAGCTCTCGACTGAGCAAGTGCTATCCGTCTATTTGGGGGTTATTTCTGCCAGTCTGTCGGCTCGACGAAACGAGTCCATGCAGACAAGATTCTCTATCGTCTGACAGAAAACAAATTCTGTCTTTGGGCGTAATTCTAGACCTTGTATCTGGTTCTTGGATAACCTATTATCAAAGCTATAATTCAGTAAGCATTTTCAGTGAGTAGCACTTCCGATAAACGTTTAGTCCGATAAGCATTTAGTCAGCATCTAATATCTTTGCTAAACTCTTTTCTTTTGCCAGTCTTTTACAAAAAACCCTTTAAGAGCTTTATTAAGAGCTTTTTATTTCAAGCCAGATCTTCAAAGCAGGTCTTTAATAGCAGGCTTGATGATAGGTTTATGATGGTTTATTCGATGACTTATTGGAGATTTATTTGAGAAATAGCCTTATTTTAGAGATTAACTCAATTCGAGAGTTTTTGTTCGAGAGATTTTTGGAAAACGACCTGTTGGGGCTATGGC
>RFIF01000338.1 GCA_003695655.1 Cyanobacteria bacterium J069 | reverse complement strand
GTATTTTGCCGAGTTCTGATGTCTAGGGCAGCATTGGGTTAGCCGTTTGGCTGCTGATTGCCAGCTCTCTCTGCTCTACCAGATTCAGACATCGGATAGTTGGTGCTGTTTGTTTCAGGAATCTCTCAGGGCTGCATCCGTTTTTTGATTCAAACTTTTTGATTCCTTTTGTAAGCCAACGTTTGGTGGACTCCAGCTTGCTCAGTCAGGTCTTGCTCAGTCAGGTCTTGCTCAGTCAGGTCTTGCCGGTTTCTGATTGCAGACTGGCGCTTGCAGATGGCCGGGGTGAGGTTCTGTATGTAGTCCCTGACGCAGCCTTGCCCAGCCTGGATGAACCTAGCTTCAGCAACCGAAGGCGATCGCCCGTTTTACATCTGTCTCATAACCATGAACCAGCCTCCTGTCCGGCTTGACCCGCTCGACAGCCCCTTTCCAGTCCCCTGGAACTGGGTGCTGAATACCCAAGCCGAATCCCCAGAATCGAGTCTGCATACCTACCGCACTTCGGCACTGTTGTCTCCCGACGGCGACTATGCCGCCTATAGCCGTCTCCAGATGGAGGTAGGGGCCGACATTAGCCGCAGCCGCGTGAGTAGTGCGCTGTTTGTCGAACATTTGCAGACTCGCGAGCTGAGAACCGTATCGCCGACCTCGCCCCTGGCCAACAATCCCTTTGCCGAGACGGGGGAGCCAAACCTGTCTGGCAGCATTGCGATCGCCATCCCGATTGCCTGGTCAGAAGCGAGCGATCGCCTGCTGTGCCGAGAGTTTGAGTCGCGTTTTGCTGCCAGTCATGCATCTGACTATGCCGTGGTCTGGGAACAGTTTTCTGGCAATGTATACACTCTGTCGCCCCGCTATCTGGACTACACCAATGCGGTGTTGTTGGGCTGGAGCAGCCAGCATCCCGATCGCGCCCTGTTCCGCTGTTGCAACCTGGGCGACCCCGATTGGCAGTACTGCACTGTTGATCTTCAGGGACAGACTTATTTAGCCGATGCCGATCAGCCCCTGGCCTTTGGGCAAGTGAGAACCCATCTCTGGGCAGGGCCGCAGGTCGGCTCGCGCACTCGGTAAGGCGTAGGACTGAGCTTGCAGTGAACCTAGACTTCGCGATCGCCCTTGGTCAAAGCATCCATCACGGGCACGCTGAGGGTTGGCATGGGCAGCGCGGGCAGGATTGGCGAGGCGGCCGTAATCCACTGATAGGCGTGCTTGAGGTGATAGAGCGTGCCGCAGAGCAGCAGGCGATCGCCCGCATGAACTTCGATAGAGCCGTCGGGAAAGCGGATGAACTGCCCTTCCCGGCGCACGGCTTGTACCTGCACAGCATAGGTCTGGGTCAGATCCAGGTCGTTGAGCGTTTGGCCCGAGAGGGGGCTGTCGGCGGGCACGGCCACCCATTGACAAGACAGGTCTTTGGCCGGAACTGGGACTTCGCCCGTTGCCAGGTCTTTGAAGGTCGTGATTTCCGAGGGATCGCCCACCAGCAGCAGGCGATCGCCCGCTTGTAGCACCGTTTGCGAGTTGGGATAGTCAATGCGATCGCCGTCCCCTCGCTGAATCGCCATCAGGCTGACGCCCGCAATTCGGCGCAGGTCGGCTTCTTCTAGCGTCATGCCCGTCAGCGGCGACTGGTCGGGCAGGGCATACCACTTGCTGTTCATGTCCTGCGTGGCGGCGCGCAAATCGCGAGAGACGTCTTTAGAATCCTGCTGCGGGCGCAGTTCTCGATAGTGGCTGTTGCGAATTTCCGTTACGCCTTGCAGCACTTCGGTAATCGTGCGCCCGGTTCCCACCAGCAGATGGGCTGAGAGTTCCAAACTCGCCTCAAATTCTGGCTGCACCACCTCGCGCGCGCCCAGTTGATAGAGCAGCTCGATGTCTTTATCTTGGGCAGCTCGCACCACCACATCCAGATCGGGCGCAAGTTCGAGCGATCGCTTCAGACAGAGGCGCGTGCTCATGGCATCGGGCAGGGCGATCGCCATGCCCCGCGCTTGCTCCACGCCTGCCGCCGTCATCACATGCACGCTCGCCGCATTGCCATAGACATAGGGAATTTGCTCCTCTCGCAGGTTTTGAATCACCTGCTCTGACTGATCAATCACCACCACGGGATAATCGTTTTCTCGTAACAGGCGGACAATTGTGCGGCCCACCCGCCCATAGCCACAGACCACCACATGATCCTGCTGCGGTAGCGCTTCGGCAATTTCCTGTGGGCCGTCCCCGCCTTCCAGCCAGCTCTGCAAGCCGGGGATGGTATCTGCCCAGGCAAACAGCTTGGGAATCAGCCGTAGCACAAACGGCGTAAACACCAGCGTCACCGCTGTCGTGCCCAAAATCAAGAGATACACCCGGCGCGATACCAGTCCCAGCACCTGCCCTTTGCTGGCCAGCACAAAGGAAAATTCCCCAATTTGCGCCAGCCCCAGTCCAGCAATCAGCGCAGTTTTGAGCGGATATCGGAAAGCCCTCACCAGCGGCGCAATGATCAAAAACTTGCCGACAAACACCAGCGCTACCAGCCCCAGAATGAGTTCCAGATTGTCCCAAATGAAGCGGGGATCAATCAACATGCCCACGGCGGCAAAGAACAGCGTGGCAAAAATGTCGCGGATTGGTTCCACGTAGGTCAGCGTTTGGTCGGCGTATTCGACCTCCGAAATCATCAGCCCCGCGATGAACGCGCCCATCTCAATCGACAGACCCAGGTACTCGGTGAGGAGGGCGATCCCCAGGCACAGCGCCACCACGCCCAGCAAAAATAGTTCGCGGCTCTCAGTGCGGGCCAGCAGCCGCAGCAGTTGGGGAATCAGCCAAATCCCAGCGGCGATCGCCCCAGCAGCAATCATCGCCGTCTTCAACAGCGCCATGCCCACCGCCATGCCCAGTTCTTCAGAGGGTGCATCCAGCGCGGGCAACACTGCCAGCATCAGCCCCAGCGCCAAATCTTGCACCACCAAAATCCCCAGCATGACCCGCCCATGCGTGGTTTCTGTCTCGTTGCGCTCCATCAGACACTTCAGCACCACTGCCGTCGAAGACAGCGACAGAATTGATCCCAGGAAAATGCCCTGCGTTGGCGACGTGACCCAGCCAATGCCCACCGACACCAGCGCTGTCACGCCAATCGTGGAGAGAATTTGCAGCGCCCCACCACCAAGGCTGATGGCCTGCACCTTGCGCAATTCATTGAGCGAAAACTCGACCCCCAGCGCAAACAGTAAAAACGCCGCACCAAACTGGGCCAGCGTTTCCACTTGCACCAATTCTTTGACCAAGCCCAACCCTGCGGGCCCAACAATCGCCCCACCCAGCAAGTAGCCCAGCAGCACGGGCTGGCGCAGCAGCGCCGCCAACAGCCCGCCCCCGGCAGCCGCCGCCAGCACCACCACCAGATCGACAATGAGACGAAAATCTTCTTGCACGGGTTGAAGTATTTTCTAAATACTCAGAAAAATTACGAAACTTAATCTTCTTTCACTTTAAGGCAACCTTGGGTTTCCGGGAACGGGGATCGCCAAGTCGCCAGGAGTTGCAAGGAAGCGGGCAGTATGCTGTGGAAGTGCTGAGGCGAAATCGGTTCAGCGCGATCGCCTGAGGATAGACTGAGCCGAATTTGCTGAATTCTTTGGACGCAGCGGGCGATCGATGGTAACCTTCTGGGCAACGAACGGTCTGTCTGGGCGACAAACGGTCTGTGGCTGGTATCCATCCAGACGTAATGGGACAAACTTATCTTCTGAAAGGAGATTTTTGCCGGGTCAGACGGTTCTTATGGTTCAAACGGTTCCCATTGTGAAGTCCCGGCTGTGAAGTCCTGGTTGTGAAGTCCCGGTTGTTGTCCCGGTTGTGAAGTCCTATTTGTTGAGTTTCTGCTAGTTTCCATGACTCCTCATTGCTTTAGAGCTAGACCGTTTTTTGGGTCGGTGCTGCGTTCTCTTCGGCAGAGATATTGGATGCTGATGGGGGTAGCGCTGGGAGCGATCGCCCTGGTGACGTTCCTAAGCGCGCCGGCCCAGGCCACCGATCTGCAAATCTCGCCAACTAATCCCCGCCTCGGCGACACGATCGCCGTCGTCATGCAGCCCAGCATCCCTGGCGATGTGGCTCCCACTGTGACGCTGGATGGCACGGCTTATCCGGTGTTTCCGCTGGGTGGCAACCGCTACCGGGCGCTGCTGCCGACGACGCCGATCGATCGCCCTGGCCGCAAAGTGATTCAGGTGCAAGGGCTGGGCGCACCCCGCAATATTGCGGTGACATTGCGCGATCGCTCCTTCCCAGTGCAGCGGATTCGGGTGCGGGGCGGCGGCTCTGGTGGCACCGAATACGAGTTTTCTCGCGTCAACGCCTTGAAAGAAATCGTGTCGCCCGAAAAATATTGGCGCGGCGCATTTGCCCGTCCTGCCCAGGGGCGCGTGAGTTCAGAATACGGCGTGCGGCGCTACTACAACGGCGTCTTCGCCGAAAACTATTACCACCGGGGCGTGGACTACGCAGGTGGGCAGGGAGCGCCCGTGGTGGCTCCGGCGGCGGGGCGTGTGGTGCTGGTGGGGCGTGTGGAAGACGGCTTCGTGCTGCATGGCAACTCAGTCGGCATTGACCACGGGCAGGGTGTCAGCAGCATCTTCATTCACCTCAGCCGCATTGATGTGCGCGAGGGCGACATGGTGCAGCCGGGACAGCGAATTGGGGCGATCGGCGCAACGGGTTCGGCGACGGGGCCAAACCTACACTGGGGCCTGTTTGTCAGCGGCAAGTCGGTCGATCCAGTTCCCTGGCGCGATCGCGGTTTTGAGTAGTGCCAACGCAATTCTCTTAATAAATTTCTAAGCCTGGAAAATCAGCATAATTTTCTCCGGACGCATCGGCTTAAACGCTGAAGCTATAGATAGATGCACCCTGATTGAGCCTCCGGCTTCGGCCGGGGGTTTCTTTCTTTAAACGAACGCTTTCCGGCAAACCTGAGTTGGCTGGAGCGGGCGATCGCCTTTATATCTCTCTTGCATTCGTACCACGAAAAAAAGGCTGACCCAGAACGAGCCAGCCCCTACCATGTTTGATGACGTTGTCTTTGTCAGCTTGGAGAAAACCCGAACTGCGCGTTCCCACTCGTGCAGAAGGGCTTGGGAGACCGTGAGCATCTGCTCAAAACGAATCGGCGAAAGATTTCTCTTTCCTCCCTACAGGAGATTGTAACAAGAGACACAGCAAACCTGTTATAAATCTTTACTCCAATCTCCCCCTCCAGACATAACCTCCCTTAATCAATGGGCAGTTGAATGCGTCAGGTATTGCACCTAATATTGCGCCTATGGCTGTTAGCAGACCTGCTGGCGGGAGCTTTTCTGACTTGGTTAGGACTTACGCAGTGGGATAATTTTTCGCGGGCGCAGCCCGCGAAAAATTATCCAGAATCTATAAAACTCGTTTCAACTGGGTAAGTCCTGACAGATTTG
>RFIF01000337.1 GCA_003695655.1 Cyanobacteria bacterium J069 | reverse complement strand
TGCGCCCAGAACCGCCGCCGCTGCCGTCTGCCCCACTGCCACTGCTGCCGCCACCGGAGGAACTGCTGCCGCCGCCAGAGCAAGCGCCGCCGCCCCAGGACTTGCCAGCAGCAGTGCCCGATGCGCTGCCGATTGCCCGGTTTGAGGTGCAGGGTAGCACGGTGTTTAGCGCTGAGAAGCTGGCAACTGTAGCCAGGCAGGCGGTCGCGGGGGAGCTGCCGGGAGATTCCTCGGCGGAAGATTCCTCAGCGGGAGAGGCGCTGAGAGAGGGCGATCGCTGCTCTAGCGACCTCGATGCACCAGACATGCGGGTGGCCCAGCCGCTCACCTTTGCCCAGGTGCTCCAGGCGCGGGCTGCCATCACCCAGCTCTACATCGACTGTGGTTACATTAGCTCCGGGGCGATCGTGCCCGCAGAACAGGTGTTGCCCGAAACGCCCGATGGCTACGTGGTAACGATTCAGGTGATCGAGGGCAGCCTGGAAGCCATCAACGTGATGGGGCTGAATCGGCTGGATGCAGGCTATATCCGCAGTCGGCTGCGGCGGGCGGCAGGCACGCCGCTCAACGTCAACGGGCTGCTGGAGGGGCTGCAACTGCTCCAGCTTGATCCGCTGATTCGCAGCGTGTCTGCTGATCTGCAAGCGGGGACACGGCCGGGAACCAACGTGCTGCAAGTGGTGGCGCAGGAAACTGACCCGGTGAGCCTGGATCTGGCGCTAGACAACGGGCGATCGCCCAGCGTCGGCAGCTTTCGCCAGCGGGCCCAGTTCACCCATGCCAACCTGCTGGGCTATGGCGACGGGCTGAGCCTGGGTTATACGCGGACCCGCGGCAGCAACGAGTTTTCCGGTAGCTACACGATTCCCCTAAACCCACAGGACGGGACGCTGCGATTTGCCGCCGGAACCACCCGCAGCGACGTGATCGAGGAGCCGTTTGACCAGCTCAATATTTCCTCGCGATCGCCCTATGCCGAGGTGGCGCTGCGGCAACCCTTATGGCGATCGCCCAATCAAGAATTTGCCCTGGGAGTCACCCTATCCCACCAGCGCAGCCGCACCACGTTTGCCATCCCCGACAAGCAGGGTTTTCCCTCGCCCGGAGCCGACGACGAAGGTCGCACCCGCGTCACGGCGCTGCGATTTGTGCAGGAATGGACTCAGCGCGATCGCCAGCAGGTGCTCGCCGCGCGCTCTCAGTTCAGCCTGGGACTTGATCTATTCGATGCCACCGTCAACGAAGATGCGCCCGACAGTCGGTTTTTGTCCTGGCGCGGTCAGGCACAGTGGGTGCGGCTCCTGGCACCCGACACGCTGTTTCTGCTGCGGGGCGATGTGCAGTTGACCAACGACTCGCTGCTCTCCCTCGAACAGTTTGGACTGGGCGGTGCCGAAAGCGTGCGCGGCTATCGTCAGGATGCACTGCTGACCGACAGCGGAGCACTGCTCTCGGCGGAGGTGCGGTTGCCCATTTTGCGCGTCCCTGAAATCAACGGACTGCTGCAACTGGTTCCTTTCATCGACGCAGGCACAACCTGGAACACAGACGACACCAGCCGCGATGGCACTCCCAACACGCTAGTAGGCGTGGGGCTGGGTTTGCTCTGGCGACAGGGCAGCGATCTGTCTGTTCGGGTTGATTGGGGGATGCCGCTGGTGGACTTGGACAACTCTGGCGACTCTTTGCAAGAAGACGGCATTTACTTTGCAATTATCTACTCGCCGTTTTAAGGGCCAAGAGAGCCAGAGGTTTCTGAAGCGGCTGAGAGCGGTTTTGCAGGAGCTTCAGGCGTAGTGGTATCTGGCAGTCGTGAAAAGTCTTCGTCAAATCCTGATCCGGCAGAGGAGGGCAAGCTCTGCCCAATCAACGCGCTCAGCAGCAGGCTCAGGAGCACCATGCCAAACCCCGAAAGCCAGAGCCAGAAGGCTTGCTGAACTGATTTTCGCCCCCAGCGCATAATGAAAAACGCCAGCGAAGCAAACGGCACTAGCAGGTAAGCCAGTCCCCAAAGGACATGATCGCTGAACGCTAGCACAAGTCCCCAAATTCCGCCGATTATAGATAGGAGCGCCCCGATGAACAGCAGCGCTAAAACAACCAACGCCATAATTACTCTCCTATATAAAGCAAGAACCGTAGCGTGAAACCAGAAAAAGCCTGGAGGTAGCCGCCGATCGGCGCTGTGGCGCAAGCAGTGAGAAATCGAAACAACCGCGCGCTATCGGAGAAGCATTTTCGTAGCCTTATGCCCAGCAGTCAGAGCAATCGAATAACAGTATGTGTGGTGAGATGATCAATCTTGGTCACTGACCTGGACGATGGCTAACTACACTTCCATAAAGTGATATTCCAGTTTTGACTTCATCATGCGCTGCGTAAATTGCCCCGTCAATAAATTTTGCGTAGATGTCATAAAGGTCGGTTGCGGGTCAGCTCTTGATGGGCGGCGGTCTAGAAGCAGGCTAGACGCTGGCCAGAGCCAGACCAAATCTGCGTATGGCGATTTGCGGGCAGTCCTCAGGTTTCATTCAGAGTTCAGGTTTCATCGCGAGATTTTTCGCTATCCTTAGGGGCACGTTGGTTCATCCCTTGCCCAGGGTAATATGGATGAACTATAGTGGCCACAAGCTTGATTGATCCACCGCTTAGGAAAACCGCTTAGGAAAACATTGGGAGAAAGTCTTGGTGTATACGTCGCAATCATCTTCTGCTCGCAGCGCCTCCTCCGTAGACACGCGGGTTGCCGATCGCCCCGAACAGATCGACTTTTCTGCCTTGCTCGACCCCTCTTTGCTGCAAGCTGCCCGCCACATCTACCGCACCTACTATGAGGTGCATCCAGACCAGGTGCAGCGTCCTATCGGCGTGGCGATCGACCGCTTTACCCACCGGGGCAAGCTGATTTTTACAGGGAAGCCGATTTTGCTGCCGCAGGAGTGTTTTATTCCCGTGGGGCAGCTTGAAGCAGACTTGTATTAAAGCCGGATTTAAACCGGATTAAAGCCGGATTAAAGCTGTGTCAGAACTGACCCTTGTTCCAGGAGAACATCTGCAAAAAGTCCCCAGGAAGACCCTTAAACGAAGACCCTGTAAACAAAGACCCTGCAAGCCTTGTAGCTACTGCCGCCGAAACCAGTCGTAGAGTCCTAAAGACAGGGTTAGCCCAGCAAAATGGGCGGCGACAAGGTGCAGGTTGGCGGCAACCACCTGTAAATCCAGAATGCGGACAAACCCTTGAGCGTTGGCCAGGGCAGACGGGGTTTCCACTCGGCTGAGCAGCGTGGACACGCTCACTTCGGCACCAATCAACGTCACCAGTGCCCCTACTAGCCCCAGAATAATGCCGACTCGCAGCAGCCGCACCAGAGTGGTGTTCTTGGGGTGTCGTTCCAGGTCGTGAAGGCGCAAGCGCTGGGCAATGCGGATGTAGCGAAACGCACTGGCGATCGCCACGAGCAGCGGCACACTGCCACACACCGCCCAAAAAATGCCAATGCCAATGCCCCGCACAGGCTGCTCATCCAGCACCAGATTTGAGCGGGAGGTAGACACTAGCGCCGCTATGGCCGCCGTGCCTAGACCAAATTGCAGCAGTAGGCTGAGCAAGCCCACCCACCAAAAGGCGCGAGACAGGTCTAAAGCTCGATGTGCGGGCGATCGCAGTCCTGGCTTAGTTTGCATAACCTTGAACACTCGTGACCTCGAACAATCGCTAGACCGACTCCGTCGGCAGTGGCTCCGTTCGGCTTCCCAGTGTCAGCGGCAGCTTCACAACAAATGAGGTGCCCACGCCTTCGCAACTGGTAAAGCTGATTTCACCCTGATGCTGCACCACGCACTGATACACAATCGCCAGCCCTAACCCCGTGCCCCGGATGGCGTTGACATTGCTTGCCCGGTGAAACAGCCGAAACAGGCGAGGCTGGTCTTCTTCGGGAATGCCAATACCATAGTCCCGGATCTCAAACGTAGCCATTTCGTTAAAACAGAATAAATCAAACTCCACTACGCCATCGGCTAGGGAATATTTAACCGCATTAGAAATCAAGTTGCTCAAAATGGAGCGCAGCAGCTTGGGGTCTAAATAGACCAGTTCGCAAGAGCCGTAGCAGTTCAGCACAATTTTGTGGGCGGTGCCGATGCTCATCCGCATTTCTTCCACCACGTCGCGGCAAAACGACTTCAGGTCAATCCAGCTTGGGCTAAAATCGAGCCGCCCGGCTTCAGCTTTAGCGCTCACCAGTACATCTTCGATTAGTTGATTCATCGTGGCGATCGCCGCTCGGCTGCGCTGAAAATACTTTTCGCGCTTCTCCTCAGGAGCAACATGGCCGTAGCGCTCCAGCAGTTCCAGCGAGGTTCGCAACACCGTCAGCGGCGTGCGTAGCTCATGGGATACCATCGACACAAACCGCGACTTTAGCTCGCTGAGTTCCCGCTCTTCTTTGAGCGCCAGTCGCATCTCGTCTTCGGCCCGCTTTCCTTCGCGAATCATCTGTTCTCGAATGCGAATGCTGTCTACCATGCCTTTAAAGACTTCCGCCAGCGTGGTCATCTCATCCGGAAAGCGATTGCCTCGGGCAAACGAAAAATCGAGGCTGTAGTCTCCGGCGGCAATCCGCTGAGCCGACTGAGTCAATCCTCCCAGTTGCCGGGTGAGCATCCCAGATAGGATGTAGATCAGCACGAAAAAGACGGCATACGTAACGATAAAAGCAAACAACATGCGGCTGCGAATGGCCTGCTGGAGCAGGCGCACATAGCGAGCGTCGATATCTAGACCAATCACCGCGACCACATCGCCCTGCCCCCCCTTCAGCGGCGCGGCTGCCGAGATCCAGGTGCCCCACTTGTCGGTATAGATGTCACTTTCTTGAATGCCGCCTTGCAGCTCAATCCGGCGGGCCAGCAGCCCAGCCTGGTCAGGTTCAAGAAACTTTGCAGCTTTGGTTGGGTCGTTTAACGCCCAGAGATCCACCAGATAGATGATTTCTTTTTCGCCCGTGCCCACAGCAGGCAGCCCGATGCGGCGGTTGGTGTTGGCATTGCCAATGATGTAGGAATAGAGCCAGACTCGCGGCTCAATGTTTTGTACTGTCTCGAACCAGGCAATTTGGCTGAGATAGCGCGGGTCATCTGAAAATCCTTCCCCATTGGGCTGCCCTTCGGCATACAGCCCCATCAGGTCTTCAGAATTGACGCCCGATAGTGCGCCGATTAAGGTGGAGCGCATGTCTGCCCGCAGGCGAGCGACTACTTTTTCGGTGGTGTAGGAATAGAACCAGTAGAAGGCTCCGGCAAATACGAGGCTGAACACCACGCTGAAGCCGACCAGCAGCTTAACCCTTAGACTGACTGGTTTGGTAAATTGTTGAATCACCGGAGAGACGACCCGGCTCAGTCTCTGAGACGTTTGGCGCAAATTCACCTCGAGGGCAAATGGTTTGAGAATGTAGAGATGACTAAAGACGCCCCCGACTTACTTAATTTAAGGCAATCTTAGTTCAACCGTCGATTAGCAGCTTTATAAATCGTGGAAAGAGTTTCTGAAATTACATCTGCTAAAACTTGCTTCTTTATCATTCAAAGGGTTTAGTCTAATTCAGGCAAACGGGCGATCGCCCCTTCAGCGGGTCTGCTGGTCGTTTGCCTGTCCTTCCATCCTAGTCATATTGACCTAGTTGCATTGACCCAATTGCATTGACCCAATTGCATTGACCCAATTGCATTGACCCAGTTGCGTAACACTGCATAACTCAGTTGCATTCATTCCTCTCTATTCAGGTTGATCGCTTATGCATAGCTACATTCCGCCAGAGCGTTTTTTCCCATACCTAACCTGGACAGATATCCAGCAAATGCCAAATCTAGACCAAGTGGTGATTTTGCAACCGATTGGGGCGATCGAGCAACATGGCCCGCACCTGCCGCTAGTGGTGGATGCGGCGATCGCCACAGCCGTTGTGGGCAAGGCGCTGGCGCAACTGCCGCCCGCCGTTCCTGCCTATGCACTGCCGACGCTCTACTATGGGAAATCGAACGAGCACTGGCACTTTCCAGGTACGATCACCCTCAGCGCCCAAACGCTGATTGCGGTGCTGATGGAGGTGGGCGAGAGCCTCTATCGAGCTGGTTTTCGCAAATGGGCGATCGTCAACGCCCACGGCGGACAGCCCCAGGTCATTGAAATTGTGGCTAGAGATTTGCATCAAAAATATAGCGATTTTCTAGTGTTTCCGCTGTTTGTTTGGCGCGTGCCCAACGCAGCCCCCGAACTGCTCACCCCCAAGGAGCTGGAATATGGCATCCACGCGGGCGATGCCGAAACGAGCGTGCTGCTGTCGCTGCTGCCCAATCAGGTGCATCTAGAGCGAGCTACTGCCGAGTATCCGGCTGAGCTACCTCCTGGCAGCCTGCTGAGCATGGAGGGCGATCTGCCGTTTGCCTGGGCGACCCGCGACCTCAGTCAGAGTGGCACGCTTGGCGATCCAACTCCTGCCACCCGTGAGAAGGGCGATCGCATCTTGGAGTCGCTGGTGCAAAGCTGGGTGCGGGTGATTCAGGATCTTCATCGGTTTCGGCAGCCTTGTGTGTGAGTGACGGAGTGACGGAGTGACGGAGTGACGGAGTGACGGGGTGACGGGGTGACGGGGTGACGGGGTGACGGGGTGACGGGGTGACGGGGTGATGTTC
>RFIF01000336.1 GCA_003695655.1 Cyanobacteria bacterium J069 | reverse complement strand
CACGTTGGAAACCAGAGCATGTGCCGAAGGTGTTAGCCCACCGCTGTGCTTACCTCAACAACCTGCTCTAATTTCCTCTCAAGAAGGTGACACGCACCCTGCTCCAGGTTGCCGCCAACATCTGTAGAAGCATGAATATCTTGCATGAGATAGATGCCTGTGGGACGTAGCGCCTGGCGAATATTGCGGAGTACGATGTCGGGCCGGGCCTGATCATGAATCGCGTCAAAAGTGGTAATCAGATCGTAGCGATCGCCCTCTTCAATCTGTGCTGCATCCTGCACTTGAAACTGGATGTTTGACAGGTGATGGCGCTGCGCTTCTGCATTCGCAATGGCGATCGCCTCAGCAGAAAAATCGTATCCGGTAAAGCGGCTATTGGGATAAGCCTGCCCCATCCGAATCAGGGCGCGACCGCTGCCACAGCCCACATCCAGCACATCAATGCCGCGCTCCAAGTCCTCGATTAGCCCAGGCACTAGCGGCAACACATGGTCAAACAGCGCCGACACGACGCTCTGGCCGCTGTCTTCGGCCATCACGGCATGAAAGCGCTTGTAGGCAGAGTAGGGCACACCGCCGCCCTTGTAGAAGCAGTCGATGATTTGGTCTTCGACAGCGCCCAGCAGCGGGATGTATTGCGCGAAAACGGCGATATTGTCGGATGCAGCGGCCCGCGTCAGAAAGGCGGCGTGTTCCGCAGGTAGGCGATAGGTTTTGTCGGCGGGGTTGTAATCCACCACGCGACCCGTTACCATTGCGCCCAGCCATTCCCGCACGTATCGCTCGTTGAGTCCGGCAGCTTCAGCGATTTGCGGGCTGGTGGCGGGCGGCAGGTCAGCGAGGGTGTCAAATAGCTCGGTGCGATGCCCGATCGAAATCATTAGCGACAGCGCACCGCTGTTCAGCGTGGCCAGCAGGTTCTCGGCAAAGACTTCAGATTTTGCTTGATCGAAGGGTTGGGTTGAGAGTTGCGTAGTCATGGCGTTCCTTAAAGTTTTCCGGTCATCTGAACCCACGTTATCGAAGGGGGCGCTCCTATTCCGTTCCCAAAGCGTTCCGGCAGCGCTTCCCCCAACCTGGCGGGCGCTGCACAAGCCGGAGTGGCGAAATAAAGGGACGGTCTGCCCTCATGCTGCCCCGCTGGCTTGTCAACTTGTGATGGGAACAGCGCTCTACGGCTTAAACAGCATCGCCGACCAAATGCGGCTGAGGGGCAGATTGAACTGTTGATGAGCGTGACGAATCAGGTTCAAGTCTGGCGTGTTGAGTTCATAGAGAACGAGGGTGCGGTTGGGGGCGACGTGCGATCGCACCCACTCCACGCCCTGTTGGGCATAGAAGGGAAGGAGTTGTTCTGTCACCACTTGCCACTGGGTGTTCCACTGCTCATTCGTCAGCCCGCCAGGATAGAAGCTTTCGGCAACGGCGAGGGCCGATTCCTGCCATATGGGCGGCGTGCCTGGTGGCTCCAGCACTTGCTCAGCCCACATTTTTTCAAAACTGACGTTTGCCTTGCGGTAGGCCATGCGGACGGCTTCGACATCGGGTGCGTCGAAGGTGCAAATCATCCGATGGCGATCGCTCGACAACAGGGAATAGCGCCATTGGGCGTAGTGTTCTGCCAGACAGGAAACCGAGCGTGCCTCTTCCGCTGCCAGAACTTCTGGCGTGATCGGCGTGGGGCGATCGGTTTCCACAATGATGAAAGTCATCAGTTCCTCCAGGGGCTTTGGTTTAGGATCTGAGCGGGGTAGCCTGTATGAGGCGCTTGGTGCGGTCAACGGCGGCGCGGGCGTGGCGGCTGAGGATAGCGCTGTCGATGTGTGGCTGGTGGGATTGCGCCAGGTTGTGGGTCTGCTGGCGGAATGCCCGAACCGTTTCGGCAGCAGCGGGTTGCTCGGTCAGTTGCAGCCAGCTCTGGAGCAATAGTGCCCAGGCAATGGCAAACTCGCTGGGCTGGTTGACGGTTTGAGCAGCAGCGAGGGCGGCTTCGGCCCGCTGTGCCGCGAGTCCGGGGCGATCGCCATCCAGGTCTGCCTGGGCAGCACTACTCAGCACATAGGACAGCATCCGCTTGTTATCTACTTGCTGCAACTGGGCGATCGCCTGCTCCAGTTGCAGCGCTGCGTCTGGCTCCTGCAACCGATACTGCGCCAGGGCGGTGAGGGCATCGGCGACGGCGGCTTCGCTGCCTTGGCCCTGCATTTGTGCCGCAACGCAGGCGATCGCCCGGCTGTAGGGCAGGGCAGCGGCAGGTCTGTCTGTCTCCAGTTCTACTCGCGCCAAGTAAATCAAGATGCAGCACTCGCGCCAATGGTCTTGCTCCTGTTGCGCCAGTTGATAAGCCCGGTGCAGCAGCACTCGCGCCTCGTCATAGTCGCCCGCGTACATCCGCACACAGCCCAGCCCGCTATACAAATCGGTCGTTTCGTAACCAATCCGGGCAGCCTGCGCCTGTGCCTCAGTCAACAGCGCCTCTGCCCGCACCATGTCTCGCCCAATTTCTGCCAGACAAGAGCCGCTAGAGGTGAGCATTCGCGTCGTCACAAGCGGACTCGCCATTCGCAGAATCTCGACAGCTTGCAGCGAGTGTTCTTGCAACCGGGCAAAGTCATTGCGCTCATAGTTCAAAACCATCAGCACTTCAAAGCCCGTCGCTTCTTCATCCCACATT
>RFIF01000335.1 GCA_003695655.1 Cyanobacteria bacterium J069 | reverse complement strand
CGTCACTCCATTACCCCGTCACCCCGTCACTCCCTCACCCCGTCACTCCATTACCCCGTCACCCCGTCACTCCCTCACCCCGTCACTCCCTCAGCCAACCGCACTCGCTGGCCCCACCAGCGACACATACGGCTCAGTGAAATAGCGCTGAGCGACCACCTGGGCGGCTTCTGGCGTGATTTGGGCGATCGCCGCTTGAAACTGCGTGTCAAAGTCAATGCCCAGACCGAGCGTTTCATACCAGCCGTAGATTTGGGCAATCTGGGCGTTGGTCTGCTTGCCCAGGGCATATTGCCCCAAAAGCTTGTTTTTGGCAGATTGCAGCTCGTCTTCGCTGAGCGGTTCGGCGGCGAGGCGGCTGACTTCCCGGTGCAGCCCTTCTAGGGCGATCGCCACGTTGCCGGGAGCTGTGCCCATGTAGGCAATAAACTGCGACCTGTCGAGCCGCGTCGGATAGTAGGCAGACACTTCGTAGGCGAGTCCCTGCTTTTCGCGCAGCTCCACAAACAGACGACTGGACAGCCCATTGCCGAGGTAAGTGCTCAGCAGCTTCAGCGCCATGTAGTCTTCCGCATGAACCGAGGGCGTCAGATAGCCCAGCATGACGATCGCCTGCTGAGTGTCTTGGGGCGTTGCTACCCGGTGGGGATTGGACACCACAGACGGCGTGGGTGCAGACAGCAGCGGCACGGGCGCACGGTTTTTCAGCGGCGCTTGCCAGTCGCCAAAAGCCTCTGAAACCAGAGCGATCGCCTCTTCTGGCGTAATCCGGCCGGTAATGCTAATCACCAGATTGTCGGGGCGAAAGTGGGTCTGGTGGTGATGCAGCAAATCGGCACGGCTAAGCTGCGCCACAGTTTCCTCAGTGCCCAGTCCTGGCAGCGCGTAGGGATGATCGCCATACATCGCCTGACGGAGCTGCTTTTGGGCCACGGCAAACGGCTGTTCCTGCATGGAGCGGATGCCCTGGAGCGTCAGCCGCTGCTCTAGCTCCACTTCCGATTCGGGGAAAGAGGGCGATCGCAACAGTTCCGCCGCCAGCTTCAGCATTTCGGCAAAGTCGCGCGACACTGTTTTCAGGCTCAGCAGGCAATAGTCGGGCGAAGAATCTGTGCCCAAACTTGCGCCCACCGATTCGATTTGTTCTGCAATTTCCATCGACGACAGCCGCGCCGTGCCTTTAGTCAGCACCGAAGTCAACAAATGCGACACGCCCGACTTCTGCGGTGCTTCATAGCGACTGCCCACCCGCACAAACAGTCGCGCCGCAACGATATCTGCCGCCGCATTTTCGGTCGTTAGCACCACTAGCCCATTGCTGAGAACGGTGCGGTGGAGCGGAAGCGCGGCGGGCTGGAGCGTGGAGTTGAGCATTGGTGAGGCGGGAGTAACGGGGTGACGGGGTGATGGAGTGACGGGGTGATGGAGTGAGGAGACGGGCGCAAGCTGACGGTGTTTCGCTGGCCATGCCGCCATTCTTACAGCGGCTTTAGCGTCGTCACGGCATAGTGGCAGGGCGATAGGTACTGACTGGCGAGACGATGCAGATCCTCGACCTGGAGGCTCTGGATGCGATCGGGGTAGGTGACGGCAAGCTCGGCTTGGGCGATGGTGTTGTAGTAGCCATACAGTCCGGCGAGCTGGCTGGAGGTTTCGGTCGAAAAGGCGTAGTCGTTGCAGAGCAGGCGCTTGACGCGGGCTAGCTCGGCTTCGGCAATGGGTGCTGCGCCCAGGACAGAGAGGCGATCGCCCACAATTGCTTCCACCACATCCAGATACTCTGGCTCTAGCCAAGCGGTAATAGTGAACAGGCTGGAGTCGCGCTGGAGCGAAAAGCTGCTGCCAATGTCATGCACCAACTGCCGCTCTTCTCGCAGCTCTCGCACCAGACGCGAGGTGCGCCCGCCCGCCAGCAGCACCGACAGCACATCCAGCCCGTAGGCGCTCTGGAGCTGATCGACACCGGGGCCGACCCAAGCCATCATCAGCCGCGCCGTTTCCAGCCGGGGTAGTTGGAGTTGCTGTCTGCGGATGCCGGCCAGCGCTGGCTCTGCGTTAATCGGAATTTTGGGAAACTCGACAGCGGGCGCAAATTCAGCAAATGATTGACTCACCAGGTCGATCGCGTGCGCCTGATCGAGATTGCCGACCACGACGACCGTCATCCGGTCGGGCTGGTAGTGAGCACGATGGAAACTGCGCATTTCGTCAGGTTGCAGTGCCATCAACCGCTCTACATCGCCCAGCACCGATCGCCCATAGGGATGGCTTTGATACACACTCTCAGACAGTGCCTGAAAGCCCAGCCAGTCGGGGTCGTCTTCTGCCTGACGCAGCTCCTCTAGCACCACGTCCCGCTCGCGCCCAAACTCTGCATCGGGAATGGCCGCCCGCAGCAGCAGCTCTGCCAAACAGGGCAAGGTTTCGGGCAGAGACTCGACCGTGGTGTTGATGAAAAAGTGGGCGTAGTCGTGGCTGGTGGCAGCATTGGTGACGCCACCATAGTTCTCGATCACATAGTCAAAGTAGCCGGGCGGCAGTTGCTCGGTGCCTTTGAAAATCATATGTTCCAAAAAGTGCGCGATGCCTGCCCAGGGTTCTGGCTCGGCGATCGCCCCAGCTTGTACCCACACATCGACCGCCACGACGGGCGTGGGAACCTGTTGATGAATAACCGTCAGCCCCTTTTCAAGGGTGTAGCGCTGAGCTGGAAACTGAGCAGTTTGGGTCGAAAGAAGTGTGGTCAAGTGTTTGACTATCCTTGACAGGAAATTTTAGAGAATTTCAACTATAGTAGCGTTTTCTGTTCCCTTTGCCGAATTCGTTCGCAGGCGGGGGCTGCGGGGCGGGCTAACCCCAGGCGGGCGGGCGATCGCCCCCATTCAAGGTACGATACCAACTTGCAATAGCGTAGATTCGGATGGAGGACTGGCCTTAGCATGTCCATAACGGTGTTCCTTGCAAGTTCCTTTTCACTCAGGTAGTCAGCGTCAGGTGGCTCAGGTTCAATTTTCTCGACAGCAGCTTTTTGCAGAGGGTGTGCTGCACCAGTTTCTCCGCGTGGAGTCTACGGCATCTATTGCCCACGTCGTCCACACGATGAGCGAAGCCCGCAGCAGTTTTGTTCTGGTGCTCCAGGCAGAGAAACTGGTGGGAATCTTCACGGAGCGGGATGTGGTGCGGGCGATCGCGCGCGGTGCGCTTCAGCCCGAACAGGCGATCGCCCAGGTGATGGTGTCGCCCGTCATCACCCTGGACGAATCGGCCCTCGACGACCTGCTGCCCGTGTTACAAACCTTTCGCCAGCATCAGATTCGTCACTTGCCCGTGGTCAACAGCCAGGGGCAAGTGCTGGGCGTGATGACGCCGAACTCGATTCGCAACCTGCTGCAACCCAGCGATCTGCTAAAGTTTCGCCAGGTGTCGGATGTGATGGTCAGCCGGGTAGTGTCTGCGCTGCCGACTGCCTCAGTAGCAGAACTGGCCCGTCAGATGGCGCACCATCATGTGAGCTGCGTGGTCATCATGCCAGCAGCCTCCGCGTCTACTGAATTGCTGCCAGTCGCTCCATCAGGCCGGCCTGCTGACCCCATCCAGCCGCCGCTGGCTGCAAGTTTGCCAGAAGCAAGTTTGCCAGAAGCAAGTTTGCCAGAAGCAAGTTTGCCAGAAGCAAGTCTGCCAGAAGCAAGTCTGCCAGAGAGTCTTACTCCTTTGGGCATCGTGACGGAGCAAGATCTGGTGCGTCTTCATGCAGACGGGCTAGACCTGGCGCAGACACAGGCGGCGGAGGTGATGAGCACGCCCTTGCTGCAAACCAGTCCGCATCAATCCTTGTGGAGTGCCTATCAGCAAATGCAGGAAAACCGCATCCGGCGGCTGGTGGTGGTGGGCAGTCAGGGCGAGCTGGTCGGCATTTTGACGCAAACCAGCGTGGTTCACATGCTCGACCCGATCGAACTGTGCGAGGTGATTCGGGCGCTGCAATCGACGGTGACGCAAAAAAATGACGCTCTGCATCAAGAAATTCGGCGGCGGCAGGTGCTGACGGACGCGCTGGCGGGCAGTGAGGCACGCCTGATGGAAGCGCAGGCGCTCACTCATATGGGCAGTTGGGAGCTGGATGTAGCGACGCAGCACGTCACCTGGTCTACTGAACTGTTCTATATTTTTGGGCTAGACCCGACGCAGCCTGCGCCCACGCTGGCCGAAAACACGCAGCAGTATCACCCGGAGGATCGGCCGCGGCTGGGTAGGATTTTGACAGAGGCGATCGCCTCTGGTCGCCCCTTTCGGCTACAAGCCCGGATTCTCCGGCCCGACGGCTCCATCCGCCACATCGAAGTCCGCGGGCGGGCCCGTTTTGCGCCCGACGGCAGCGTGGCAAAGCTGTTTGGCACAGCACAGGATATTACTGATCAAAAGCAACTGGAAAACTTGCTGCGATCGCAGGTCAAGCAGCAGCGGCTCTTGGCTTCGATGACCCAGCGCATCCGCCAATCTCTGGATCTGGACGCTATTCTTAGCACGACGGTGCAAGAAGTGCGGCAGTTTTTTCGGGCAGACCGGGTGCTGATTGGGCAATTTGGGGAGAACTGGCGCTGTGGGGTGGTGGTGGAGTCGGTGGATGCAGACCAGCCCCGGATGCTGGGCATGACCATTGACCCCGAGGCGGATGAGGCGTGGCTGGCGTTTTATACCCAGGGCAACGCCAGGGCGATCGCCCAACTTGACCCGGCCAACCTGTCGCCGGAGGCGATCGCCTACTGGAACCAGTTTCAAATTCAGGCGGCGCTGACGGTGGGGCTATTGCAGGGCGATCGCCTGTGGGGGCTACTGTCGGTGCAGCAGTGTCGCCAGCCGCGCCAGTGGGAGCGCACCGAAATCGGACTGATTCAGCAGCTTGCAACCCAGGTGGGTATTGCGATTCAGCAGTCGGAACTCTACCGCCAGTTGCAATATGCCAACCAGGAGCTGGCCTATCTGGCGACCCACGACCAGCTCACCCGCGTCGCCAATCGCCGCTATCTAGACGACTATATCCAGCAAGAGTGGAACCGGGCAGCTCGCGAGGGCGCGCCGCTGTCGCTGGTGCTATGCGATATCGACCATTTCAAGCAATATAACGACACCTATGGGCACCTGGTGGGCGACGAGTGTCTGGTGGAAATTGCCGCTGCGATTGGCCGCGCCCTGCGCCGCCCGGCCGATTTTGTGGCGCGCTACGGCGGCGAAGAGTTTGCCATCGTGCTGCCCAACACCAACCGATCGGGCGTGGTGCGTGTGGTGCAGGGCATCCGGCGCGAACTGCGTAAGCTGACTGTGCTGCCGCCTTCGCCGGTTACGGGTGCGCCCTCGACGCTCAGCTTTGGGATTGCCAGCGTGATCCCCTCGTCGCTTAGTTCGCCGCTGCATTTAATCGACCAGGCCGACCAGGCGCTCTATCGAGCCAAGGCCAGAGGGCGCGATCGCTATTGTTTGGACTGAGCGATTTTGGGTTTTGGGTTTTGGATTTTGGATTTCTCCCCTAGCTGTAATGACAAATCAAATTAGCATACGTGTAGAAGCATGAATCCTGTATCCTTTTTTATACACATCAATAGGTGTCTGCCCTTCTAATCCCTGAT
>RFIF01000334.1 GCA_003695655.1 Cyanobacteria bacterium J069 | reverse complement strand
GGGTTAGGGGTTAGGGGTGATTACCCGCGAGGGCGTGAGCGCAGCAAGGCAAAATCTGCTGGGCTGGTTTCCTGATCTGGCGCACAGATGCGCTGGTAGATTTGGGCTGAGTTTGAGTCCGGAATTTTGAGTCCTAGAATGTGGCAAATCTCAGCTTCTTTGGGCACTCTGGAAAGGAAATCTTCGCATTTACGCCCGACTGCTGGTCCTGGGGTCGCCGAGCCTGCGCCAGGTCAGGGATTCGGGCTGAACATCGCACTTTGTTATCTGGAATACAGATTTACTTTCTCTTCATTGGTGGAATCTGTATTAATTGATTCACGCCCTGCGCCAGCTTTTGTGGGCTGATGCTAGTGGGCTTGCGCCTGCTGGCATCCGTTGCAGAGGTGTCTGTCTAGAGCAACGTCTGTCTGGAGCAACGTCTGTCTGGAGCAACGTCTGTCTGGAGCAACGTCTGTCTGGAGCAGCGGCAATCATATCTGCTAACTTGACCAGGCCATCAAGGGGCTGGGTCTATTATCTTTCCTCTTCGATTGGGGATGCGGCGTCAATCCTGAGCTGCATCGTTGTTTACTACGTTCAAGGAACGTCCACCAATGTCTAGATTAGTTCTCAAAAAGCGAAGCAAACGGCAGCCGCTGATTGATCGGCGCGGCCTGTCTGCGATCGCCAAGATGCTTCTGGAGCGCCCCCGGGCAACTATTAACGCGCTTTCCCCCACTTGGCAAGCCTGCATTCCTTTGGCAGTGCTGATTTTGCTGGCGGGCAGCACTGCGGCGATCGCCCAGGATGCGCCCACGGTCGAGTCTCTGGCTGAAACAACTGCCACCCTGCAAGTCGGTTTGGATACCCTCTGGGTGGTTCTGGCAGGCGTGCTGGTGTTCTTCATGAACGCGGGCTTCGGCATGTTGGAAACTGGCTTCTGTCGTCAGAAGAATGCCGTTAACGTGCTGGCGAAAAACCTGATCGTGTTTGCTCTGTCCACCATCGCCTACTGGTTTATTGGCTGGGGGCTGATGTTTAGCGACGGCACTCCCTTCTTTGGCACGGCAGCGCCTTTCTTCCTCTCAGGCGCAGACAACAGCCCCGCAACCGGTGACGCCTACGAAGGTGTTTATAGCGCCATTAGCTGGGCGGGTGTTCCCTTGGCTGCCAAATTCTTTTTCCAACTGGTGTTCGCTGGAACCGCTGCCACGATTGTGTCTGGAGCCGTTGCCGAGCGTATCAAGTTTGCTGACTTCTTGATCTTCAGCTTGCTGCTTGTGGGCATTGCTTACCCCATCACGGGCCACATGGTCTGGGGTGGCGGTCTGCTGGGCAGCGGCGGCTTCTGGGATTTTGCTGGTTCGACCGTGGTGCATGCGGTGGGTGGCTGGGCAGCCCTGATGGGGGCGGCGATTCTCGGCCCCCGCTTGGGCAAATACAACGAAGATGGCTCTCCCAATGCGCTGCCTGGGCACAACATGAGCATTGCAACTCTGGGTTGCTTGATCCTGTGGCTGGGCTGGTTTGGCTTTAACCCCGGTTCGACGATGGGCGTTGGCGATGGTACGGCGATCGCCCACATCGCGCTGACCACCAACATTGCGGCTGCCTTCGGTGGCGTAGCGGCAACGTTCACCGCCTGGTCGCTGTTGGGCAAGCCCGACCTGTCTATGACGATCAACGGGATTCTGGCGGGTCTGGTGGCGATCACGGCTCCTTGCGCCTGGGTCACTGCGGGCGCAGCCGCCATCATTGGTCTGATTGGCGGCATCCTGGTGGTGCTGGCGGTTGGCTTCTTTGATCGCATCCGCATTGACGACCCAGTAGGTGCCACCTCAGTTCACCTGGTCAATGGTCTTTGGGGTACGCTGGCCGTGGGTCTGTTTGCCAAAGGGCCCGATGGCACGCTGTATGAAGATGGCGGTGGGCCGCTGGCGGGCTTGTTCTATGGCGGCGGCTTGACCCAGTTCGGCATTCAGCTCGGCGGCACGCTGCTGTGCGGTCTAATTATCACGGTGCTGTCGAGCATCTTCTGGTACGCGCTGAAGTTCACCATGGGCATCCGCGTGACGGCAGAAGAAGAGCTGGTGGGACTGGATATTGGCGAGCACGGCATGGAAGCCTATGCTGGCTTTGTGAAAGATGCAACGGGCGCTCCATCGGGCGTCTACAGCAGCAGCGCCTCTACGGGTGTGGCTGGGAACCCTACTAATCTCTAAGTTCTTTTCCTGAACCTTTTTTGGAACTGGTTCAGGAACTAGATCACGAGTTAGAGAGATTCAGTATCATAAGCGGTGAGTCTTGCTGCTTGGCGAGACTCGCCGCTTTTTCTAATGTTGAGAAAAAATGCCGATGCGCGATCGCTCTCTTCAGCTAGCGCTCCACCTTGCACCCTACTGGGCCCGGCTGCAAGCTCGGCTCCGGCGGTTGCGGATAATCTGGCGATCGCAGTCGCCGCTAGTCCAGGCTTCCCTTGTGGCAAATGCGGTGATGCGGGGCCTGTTAACCGGCACTCTCCTGCGCCATCATCACGCCACGCTGACCGCAAGTTTGCTGTCTCAGTCTCTGCCCCAGGCTTCCCAGGCCGCCTCTCCACCTGCTACGCAAACGGGAACGCGCCACCAGCTTAACTATCAGCAGTGGGTAAATCTGTTGCAGCAAGAAGCCCTGGCCGCTGCCCAAAACCCGCCGCCACAACTGGGGGTGCTTTTAGGCGACTCGATCAGCCTGTGGTTTCCCCCTGATCTGCTGCCGCCAGAGCGCAACTGGCTCAACCAGGGGATTTCGGGCGACACGACTGATCGCCTGGGAGCCAGGCTAAACCTGCTCGACCCTGTGCGCCCCCAGACCATCGTGCTGATGATTGGCATTAACGACCTGATTTGGGGTGCAGACGATGGAACTATCTTGACCCGCTACCGCCAAATCGTCAGCTATCTGCGGCGCACCCATCCCAACACTCAGATAGTGGTACAGTCCATCTTGCCGCACGCCGCCGATCAGGCCACCTGGGAAGGGCGCGATCGCCTGTTGGCAGTGCCCAACACTCGTATCCAGGCGCTGAATCGGGAACTGGCGGCGATCGCTCGCGCTGAAGGGGCCTACTATCTAGATTTATATCCGCTATTTGCCAATGCCCAGGGCAATCTCAAGATGGCGCTGAGCACCGACGGGCTGCACCTCAACCCACAGGGCTACCTGGTTTGGCGGGCAGCGCTGCAACTCTATCTGCGGCAAACGCTGCCCACGGGCTAGCGCTATCGACCTGGTTCCAGTCCTCGCCTTAAGAAGCTTTAGAGTAAAGCAGAGTAACGCTTCTTAAGGCTTCAAACTCAGCCAGAATCTATAAAACTCGTTTCAACTGCGTCAGTCCTAAGCTTCAGAGCAAGGCTTCAGAGAAAGGCTTCAGAGAAAGGCTAAAACACCAAAGACGACAGGATCTGACGAGTTTGCTGAACCGGGCGATGATCGCGCAGAACGGGCTGAAAATAAGACATCAGCATTAGCACAATCAGCGTGACCCAAATCCAGGGAAAATCGTCATTAGGGGAAGGATCTTTCGGGGTCGAGAGGTCGCGCTTAAAGTCGCAGGACAGGCACTGATAGAAATTGGGGGCGGCAAGTACAACGGTCTTTTTGCCGCAGCTTGGGCATTCAACGATTTCAGCCATGATTCAATCTCCTTGGTTGGGGGCAGGAGCAGTAATCGTCATCCAGGGAAGCAAACTTACAAATAGATATCAGCCTGGGATATCAAAATTACGTAAATTTCTTCTATGAAATTTCTTGGCATCGATTTTGGCTGGACTTCGCAGCCCAGCGGCTTGTGCTGCCTGGAGTTGAGGGGCGATCGCCTGTGTCTAAAAGACCTGACCCGCCTCGCCGACATTCCTGATTTGCTGGCGTGGATCGATGTGCATGTCGCGCCAGACGAGCCTGCGGGCGTTGCCGTTGATGCGCCGACGCTGATTCCCAACGCGACGGGAATGCGCTTGCCCGATCGCCTCGCTCACAAGCACTTTGGGCGCTATCATGCGGGCTGCTATCCAGCAAATTTGGGGCTGCCCTTTGCCCAGCGCACGGTGCAGCTTGGCCTCAGCCTGGAAGCTCGCGGCTTTGCCCATGCCCCGACGATTTTGCCCCAGGTGCCCACCCGCTTTCAGATTGAGTCCTTTCCTCATCCAGCGATGGTGCATTTATTCGGGCTATCGCGCATTTTGAAATATAAAAAGGGCACCGTTGCCGAACGCCGCGTTGAACTGAGCAAGCTACGACACTATGTCCTGACCGTGTTGCCAAACCTGACGCCGGCCCTGCCTTTCCAGTCTGATCAGGCCCTGCCCGCCATTCCCACCCGGGGCGTAGATCTGAAGGCGGTGGAAGACATGCTCGACAGCCTGATGTGTGCCTACATCGCTGCCCACTGGTGGTATTGGGGCGCAGCGAGAAACTGGGTGCTGGGCGATCGCGACCAGGGCTACATCGTGGTTCCGGCTGCTGCGCCCGCATTTGCCCCCCTGCCCGCCTCACTACCCACCCCCTTGCCGTCGGAGTCGCCCTAATGCAGAGCAGTATGACTTTGAGCAATGTTGCCGCGCTCTTTGCTGCTCTGGCGGCCCTGGCAGCGCTGCCCAGCATGAGCGTGTTGACGGTTTCCACCCGCGCCGCTACCTTTGGCTTTTTGCACGGCGTTTTGACGGCCCTGGGAATCGTTGCCGGAGATGTCATTTTCATCGCGATCGCCCTCTGGGGGCTGTCCTTTTTGATGGCGACGCTGGGCAGCCTGGTGTTCCTGATCAAGTACCTCGGTGGCGCTTATCTGATAGCGATGGGAATCCGGCTGCTGCGTGCTCCGTCCCCCACTCTCAATCCCCCAGACACCTCTGCTACCTCAAGACTTTCCAGCTTTCTAGCTGGGCTGCTGATTACCCTCGCCGATCAAAAAGCAACGTTGTTCTATCTTGGCTTTTTTCCAGCGTTTCTGGATTTGTCTCGCCTGTCCTATGGCGACGCAGCGGTGATCATGACAGTGGCGATCGCCGCGGTCGGTGGGGTAAAAATTGCCTACGCTTGGATGGCTCACAAAGCCCGGATCTTGATCGGGGCGACGGTGAGAAAGCGCATCCACACGGGCGCGGGCTATGCGATGATTGCCGTTGGGATAGTTCTGATTGCGACTGCCCAAGTGGGGGTAGCAAGTCCCCTGCCTACTGCCCTGTCAGCATTTTGCTGAGTAGCGCCTCCACCTGAGCAACGCTGGCGCGGGGAGACATCCGGGGCAAAGGAATCAGATCGGGGGGAGCATCTGGGCGATCGCGCTGCCAGATCAAGACCGGAATTTCGTACTGATACGCCTGAAACCAGTCGTCGCGAGTCGTAATATCGCGAATTTCCAAATCAACAGCAACCCCCTGCACCTGCATCAGTTTTTCCCCCAGCCCCTCGCACAAGTGACAACCAGGTTTGCTATAGAGAATCAGCCGCATCGTAAACTCCTGATTTTCCTCAATTCCCGTTTCCCCATCGGCTTACGCGCCTTTTATCGTAAAATATACCTATTGAGATTCTTCTTGAAATTTTTCCAACCGCAACCTCAACTCGTAAACCCGCATTATGACCCAAACCGCAGACGCTCTAGCGCAGGGGCAACAGTTTGATTTAGACGCGCTCAACCAACAGTTTGACACCGCCACGCCTCAGGAGATCCTCGCCTGGAGCGTGGAACAGATTCCCACGGGACTGGTGCAGACTAGCGCCTTCAACGTCGATGACCTGGTGCTGACAGACATTCTCTACAAGCAGCTCCAGCCCGCCCAGCCTGTTCCTGTGCTGTTTTTGGACACGTTACACCACTTTCCTCAAACGCTGGAGCTGGTTGCCAAAGCCAAGGATCTGTATACCCTCAATCTCCAGGTTTACAAGATTCCTGACGTAGACACCCGTGAAGCCTTTGCCGCGAAGTATGGCGAAGCGCTGTGGGATGCCGATATTCTCAAGTTTCACGATTTGACCAAGATTGAGCCGCTTAACCGAGGACTGAGCGACCTCAACACCGTCGCCTGGATCACCGGCCGCCGCCGCGACCAAGCCACCACCCGCGCCGATATGCCCGTATTTGAGCTAGACAAGCAGGGCCGCCTCAAGATCAACCCGCTGGCCTCCTGGACGCGCCAAGATAGCTGGGCCTATGTGGCAGAACACGGCATGATCTATAACCCGCTGCATGACCAGGGCTATCCCAGCATTGGCGATGAGCCGATCACCACGCCCGTCGGCGAAGGCGAAGACGAGCGAGCCGGTCGCTGGCGCGGCATGGGCAAAACCGAGTGTGGCATTCACATTTAGGTCTAAGCATTTAGGTCTAAGCAGGTTCAAGCCCAGATTCAGTTTTGGGTCAGACCGTTCAGACAACTTTTCCCGATTGCTATGGTGTAGAGACGTGCGCAAGTGCGTCTCTTTTTTTGCGTCCCTGCCGGGTTTTATATTTACAGGCACAGACGCGGGCACAGAGCACCTGCAAACGCGAACATTTTGGAGAGTGTGGCTCCCCGACACCCTCCAAAACATCCTCCACTAAAACTGAAACCAGGACTAAAGCCAGAACTAAAGCCAGAACTGACGGTCTTGGCCAAAGCTGACGTTAGCCCTAACCCCCTATTCTGCCGGAGTGATGGGCGTGAGGACGATTTCTTCTTCGTCTTCGCCCAGATCTAGCACCTCTAGCAGTTCCATCCACGCTTCTAGCACGTCGAGATTGTCTGGATCGTCACGGCGCAAGTTGCCCAAGAGGGTGAGTGCATCATGCCAGATGCCGTTTTCTGCATAGATTGCAGCTTGCTCTAGCGGCCGAGCGCGATCGATTTCGGCCGTGATTTCAGAATCGAGTTCAGCCCGCTGAATCCAGCCTTCTACAAACACGATTTCGCCGCCGCAGCGAGTCTGGAAGTTCCACCGATACATTCGCCCGACTTCTAACTCTGGTGTGCTTTCTGGGATGGAGATGCCGACAATGCCGGGTTCATTGCTCAGGACAATATCCTGTTTTCGGTAAATAATGCGCCGCCGATCGTCGAACAGCACGAATTCGGCTGGCTCATCGCTGGTGACGGCGTAGGGAATGTAGAACCAGAGGGTGGGATGGGCGGCGGCAGTGAGCGCCCAGACGCCTCTGTATTCTCTGCCGTTGCGTCCCACTTCACGGGTCGAGGGCACTAATGCTGTCAGCGATTGGCAGATGCGAACATCCGCTCCGCCTCGGCTGGCTCCTCCAGACGGTCGCCCTGCGGGTGCGCCGGCTTCGGGCGGCAGGGGTGCCCGATAGCGGTGGCCGCCACCCCCGATTGCCCGGTCTGCACCCGGCGCATCGCCACCTGCTGATTCGTAGCGCTCGGCCCGGGCGGCAGGCACGCCAGCGAAGACCAGAACCGCAGCGGCGGCGATCGCCGCCGATTGCATCCACATCTTAGACATTTTCGTGTTCATATCGGTGTCCTCAACTCAAGGGGGTAAGTGGGGAGGCACACGCATACAGGTTTGGGGTCTGTGCAACCTCGCGCTGGAGATTCCTCATTCTTCCCACAACATTCATTTCATAAAGTCTTTGCACTTTTACGCAGATAGACGAAAAGTGCAGGTTTAGGATTCCTGGTGGACGGTGGCTTCTCAATTTTCAATTTCTAATGCCCGTTTCGTAAGTTGTGTAGCGGTCTTCTTGCTACTGATTGGGGGGGCTGAATGAGGGGTTATTGAAAGCGGCCGCGTCGCGCCATGATCAAAACCAGGTTGAGGAAAAACGTGAGGGTCAGTTGCACCAGGCGGTGGCGATAGATTATGACCAGGATGGTGCTGAGTCCAAAGGTCAAAAACGCGGGAACCAGCGGCAGCCAGCCGCCCCAGGCGATGCAGACACCCTGAGCGATCGCCCCTAAGAGCAGCAGTGCCAGGGCGATCGCCCCCAGCAGCCGAACGGGCGCTTTGAACAGCAGCACCAGCAGCCCGCCCAGCGCTGCCCAGCCGCCAATCCACAGCAGTTCCAGCTCATGGGGCAAAGTCCACAGCAGCGGCCGCTCGTTCATCGCCGCGCTGATCAACTGGCTGGTCATGTGGGCTTGCACAATGACACCGTCTGTGGCGGAGCTGAGTGGAGTTTCCCAAATATCCTGCGATTGGCTCGGATCGGCGGGCATGTATCCAATCATGACCAGTCGATCTTTGAAGACATCCGGCGGCACTCGCTGGCTCAACACGTTGCTGATTTTTACCTGCTCAAACGGGCTGTTATACAGAGGACGCACCGTTCGATAGTTGAGCAAAATCTGCGCCCCGCGATAGTCAAAATTGGGTGCTTTATAGCCGCCCGATCGCTGCCGCAGCAGTGGATAGGTGCGATCGCCCAGGGTCAAAACTTCTGACGTAATTTTCAGCGGAATCTGCTCGGCTTCTAAATATCGACCCGCCAGCAGCGTACTAAAGGCGTCTTCGGGTCGGCAGCCCGTGTTGTCCCAGAGTTTTTCACTCATGGCCAGCAGATGGCGACGCACCATCGGTGGGTCTTTTTTGGGTGGGTCTTTTTTGGGTGGGTCTTCGCTGGTTTGGCTTGCAGGGGAATTTAGGGAATTTGAGGACTGGCGGGTGGCGATCGCCTGCACTTCGGCGCGGGTCTGCTGACCCTTGCCTTTTTTTCTATCTTCTACTTTTCTATCCTCTACAAAGTCCGAAAACCCCAGCCGAGTGGCCGCAATTTCTGCCGGGGGCGCAATGCCGCCCTCGCCCTCAACAGGCACTTTGCAAACACCGATGACTTTGGGGTTTTGGCTGAACTGTCGAGCCAGGGCGGCGTTTGTGGGTTCGATCGGCAGGTCGCGATACAGGTCAATGCCAATCAATCGGGCACCGCTCTCGTCCAAAATTTCAATCAGGCGATTCAGGTTTGCATTGGACAGAGAATATGAATACTGGCCATACTGCTGCCCCAATTGCTGTTTTTCCTGTTCATCAATGGTGACGATCAGCAGGCGCGGGTCTGGCTCTCGCTCGGCGGGGCGGAGGCGCAGCATGTGGTCGTAGGTGGCGAGTTCGACGGGTTGCAGCCAGCCGAGCGATCGCCCCCCGATCACCAAACCCGCCGCCAGGGCACTGAGGGCGATCGCCATCGGCACGCGGCGCAGCACCCGGCGCAGGCGGCGCTGCCAGACTTCGCGGCGATGCAGGCGGCGGCGGTGCAGGCGGGTGG
>RFIF01000333.1 GCA_003695655.1 Cyanobacteria bacterium J069 | reverse complement strand
GGATTGGATGTAGGTCGGGGCAAGTTTTTCATCTCGATGCGAGATGCCGTCTGCCACCAGCCAAAATTCTAATCGATAGGCTCCTGGTTCTTTGGGAAATGTGACCTGCCCAGTGGCATCTGTGGTCTTGCCGGGTCGTGTTTGACCTGACACATAGAGTTGATTGCCAACTCGCGGCGTTTTGTTCTCATCTTTTGCATCATAAAATCTCAGCCGAATTTTGGCTTCGCCCATTTTTTCGATGCCCGTCTGATAGCCAAACCAAGGCACTGATCCCGTATTGCGGAGGGTGAGTTTGAGTTGCCTCCGCTGACCCGATCGCACTCTCAGGCGATCGCCCACCTGCACCTCATCTCCATCAGGCTCCACTATTTCTACGCTTTCTATTACACCCTGAAACCCCTCAAGATAGGTTTCTTGATCTCGAATTGGGTTGCTAAATTTAGCTAGCAAATTTCTGATGTGCCGCTCAATTTTGCTGTCTTGAAGATCCCATAGTCTGCCGTTCTTTTCGGTGGCTGGAAATGGACTTGCGCCCCAGGCAGTCTGCGTAAATGCGCCAACGGTTTGCACTAGTGTTGAAACCATTAGCGTGACCAAGAACACTAAAAAAACGAATCGTGCCCCTTTCCAGCCTCGATATAACTTGGGGACTAAATCAGCCAGAAAATAGGCAATGAGAAAGCAGGAAATGGGAAGTGTATCAGTCAAAAATCGTGGCCCAAAGGAGTCATTTCCACCCAGCCAAATTCGGAAAAAGCAGAAGTGGAGGTAGAGAATGAAGGCGATCGCCCCCAACCACAGCATTAATGCCTCATCTCGATCTTGGCGCTGTCGCCACGCTCGAAAGAGCCGACAAGCACCGGGAATCGCAAATATCAACACCGGAGAAAAAACCAGCACGCCATTGCTAGGGCTGAGCAATAAACCCAGTGAGGCATTGGTGAAATGCGTTAGTGTGAATGAATAGGAAGAGTCGGTTTCCTGGGCATACTTGGAGTATCCGCCAATAATCAAATTTGCCCAGCCAAAGTAATACAGATTCCAGCCAAAATGAAATAAAGCGCTGGGCAGACCTAGCAAAAAAGGGATCGCTTCTTTGCGATAAACAATCAAAACATAGGCAAAAATGGCGACTGAAAATAAGGCGCTTGTGATTCTTGCGCTTGGCAAAATTCCGCAAAAAATACCCGCTAAAAAAAGCAGCCACCACCGATTTTTCCCCTCACTCCGCTCTACTTTTAGCAGGCAGAGCATGATCCCTGTCAGCAGCAGATTGGAAACCGTATGCTGACGCAGATCTTGTGAACAGATGGGCCAGCTTCCGGTTGCAAACGCAAACACAAATGCAGCAACTAGTGAAATGCCTGGACTAAACTTGAGGCGCACGCTCAGGTAAAAAAAGACAACTGATAGAGCCGTAGAAACCGTCGCGGAAAACTTACTAAATCCTTGTCGATAGGTCGCAAAGTCTTCGCTGGCGACATCTGGAAAACCAGACGGAAATATCGAAAAGGCTCCCGCAGTTGCCCAATCAATCAAGGCTGCGAACTTTAGCCCCAGATAATATAAAACAGCTAGCGGAAACGTCACCAGTGCCGGGCCGATCGGGAAGCGCGAAGACAAGTGCCCGGTTGATGTTTCGATAAAGTAAAACGGAATGCCGCCGCCGCGATATAAATAGCTGTCTCGAAATGCGTCAAAGTTGAGCGCGTGATTTTGCAGCCAGTTAAACCCCAGCAGCGTATTCGTCACGTTGTCGCTGGAGCTAAGGTCAACCCGACCATTCATCGCGTAAACAAACCCGCAGATCAAAAAGATGACTAGGCTTGTCGTTGCCACTGGACGCTTCGTAGCACTCTGCCGGAGGCGACTTACACGCTCTACTATTCTCATGCGTTTTCAGTTCAGACTTCATACCTGCAAGGCAGACACTTTGCCAGCCCTGCATCATTCGACATTCTACGGCAGGGCTGGTGTTGTTTAGAGGGAGAGATGCTCAGGGAGAGGGGCGATCGCCCACATTCTCAAGCCCCCCGCTTTGAAACACGCGCCCGATCACCTCTTCTACGGGTGGATCGGTCACCGTCAGGTCGGTAATGTCTAGCTCCGCCAGCAACCGTGAAAGCGTCTGCGTCAGTGCTTCCTGGGGCACCAGGAAATGGGCCACCCGTCCATCAATTGCCCTCAGGTGTCCAAAGCGTTCCAATACCTGCGGCTGCGGCTCTTGCGCCAGTTCCAGTGTCACCTCGCGGCAGGGCGAAAACCGCTCCAGCAGCCCGTCGAGGCTGCCGTCATAAATTAGCTTGCCCTGGTGGATCATCAGCACGCGGCGACAGAGCGCCGTAATGTCGGCCATGTAGTGACTCGTCAGCAGCACGGTGGCTTGAAACTGCTGGTTGTATTGCCGCAAAAAGTCGCGGACGCTGCTCTGGGCATTCACATCCAGCCCCAGCGTTGGTTCATCCAAAAACAGCACCTTGGGCTGGTGGATCAGCGCCGCCAGCAGTTCCGCCTTCATGCGCTCGCCTAGCGACAGCTTGCGGACGGGTTGATTGAGCTGTCGATCCAGCGACAGCATTTCACTCAGTTCTCCGAGGCGGCGGCGAAACTCCGCATCGGGAATGCCGTAAACCGCAGCGTTGATCCGCAGCGAGTCGAGCGTGGGCAAATCCCAAATCAACTGCTGCTTTTGCCCCATGACCAGGGTAATTTTTTGCAAAAAGCCTGGTTCGCGCCGATAGGGGACGTGCCCCGCCACCGAGATGCGCCCGCTGGAAGGATGGATCAGCCCGGTCAACATTTTCAGCGTCGTGGTTTTGCCTGCGCCGTTGGGGCCAAGAAAGCCGACAAATTCCCCCGGCTCAATCGCAAACGACACCTCTTGCACAGCGGGAATGTTGCGATAGGTGCGCCGAAAGAAGTGGGTCAGCGTGCCTTTGAGTCCTGGCTCTTTGACGGCGACGGGGTAGACCTTACTGAGGCGATCGACGGTGATGATGGGCATGGGGTTGGGACGGAAAGTGGGCAAAGCGGCGCGTAGTCGTGAACGCAACTAAAAGCAACTAATGGATGGCGTGTCGGCGGCTTCTCTCTACAATACAGGCTCGATCTGACATCCGGGATTGGGGGCAAGATTGCAGGTTGGCGGACAGTTTTTTTGGAAAGCGCTAGGGCTGCGATTTCTCAGAAAACTCAAGCAATTCTCAGGTAGATTCAACATTTTATGAATCCACGGAGACGACAATAGAAACGGCACGAGTGAAACACTGGAGGCAATGTCCAGCACTATTGCCAGGGGCGTGACAGGTTCAGCGGTTCGACATTTTTGAAACTGTTCTGGAGGCTGCGATGAATATTCAAGACTCAGTGGCATTTGTAACTTCTCTTCAACTCCAGTTTGCAAACTCTTCCTCAGGCTGCGATGAATATTCAAGACTCAGTGGCATTTTTAACCGGAGCCAATCGCGGCATTGGCAAAGCCTACGTGGAGGCGCTGGTGCAGGCGGGCGCTCGACGCATCTACGCTGCGGCGCGATCGCTCGATTCGCTGAATGACGTGGTGGCGATCGCCCCGGATCGAATTGTGGCGATCGCCCTGGATGTGACCCAGCCGGAACAGGTGCAGGCCGCCGCCGCGCCAGACGTGAACCTGCTGATCAACAATGCGGGCGTGCTGGGGGCGGGCGGCCTGTTCACCGACCGCAGTGTGGAAACGGCCCAGTGGGAAATGACGACCAACTACTTCGGCACGCTGGCGATGATTCGCGCCTTTGCGCCGATTCTGAAGCAAAACGGCGGCGGGGCGATCGTCAACATGCTGTCGATTGCATCTGTCGTCAATGTGCCCGTGTTCAGTTCCTACAGCGCGTCCAAGGCGGCGCTCTATTCCCTGACGCAGGGCGCTCGTGCGGAACTGGCGCAGCAGGGAACCCTCGTCGTGGGCGTGTTTCCGGGGCCCGTAGACACGGCAATGGCAGAAGCCGTGCCGCTCGACAAAGCCGCCCCCATCGAGGTGGCGAAAACGGTGCTAGAAGCGATCGCCCAGGGCGTGGAAGAGGTCTATCCCGACCCGGTTTCTCAGAATGTGTTTGTCAACCTGAAAACGCCGCTCAAAGAAGCCGAAAAGCAGTTTGCGGGAATGCTGCCCCAATAAGGCAGAGCATGGCAGATGGAGGGCGATCGCCAAGAATCGTGAGTAGAGCTGGAGATAGTTTAGAACTTTATCAATAGCCTCTGTTCATCCTAAACTCATTTTCAGTCTCGCAAGAATATAACAACAAGAAAGCCTCATTCTTCTACGCAGAATGAGGCTTTTAACTTGAGCCAGAAAAGCATCAAGTCGCGGCATAACTTTGAGACTCTGAACTCTCTTTTGGAACCCATTGGGTCATCCAGTCGAGCATTTGCTGAAGCTTTTCATCCATTCTTGATTTCAAGTCCACATCTGAGTTTCCTTCATAGAAATCCAACTTTGCCTCTTCTAAAACTTGCATCCAGGCAATAGCCAGAAATGCTGTTTCAACAACAAAGAAGATTGCAAGTGCAGGATGCATGGCGAAGGGAAGATTCCAGGAAAATTCAGCCCACTTAGATAGGGTGTCACTCAAGTTACTAAACATTTCGTTTTCAAGCAAGAAGCTATCGGCAAAATTCTTGATTGATTCACTTATCCATTGCAGGGCTTCAGTCATAGAATTAAACCCTTGCCAATCAACCTCGCTGAGTTTCTCTTGCAAGACAGCAGAGGTTTCGAGAAGCAAACTCCATTTAGAAATTGCAGCCAGATCTTCCTCTGTACAGTTAAAATGAAACCCAGAAGATACTCCTCTAAACATTCTTTTAAGAATTCCATTCCTGACAAGTGGCACGATTCCTGCATAAGACGTGCCTGGTATAATGCCGAGCAAACCTCTTAAGAAAGCGCCTTCTCCTATCCACTTCACCGCACTCATCTTCATCGAGCCAATTGCCTCTTGGATTAAGCTATTGGTTCGATCATTCAAAACTTTTTCTGAAGCTTCACATAGCCTATCCAAGCCATGCGCTTCTAATAGCTCATCATGCATCTCAGCTTCTGCGCGAACACGAACAACTGTATCAATTTTCAAATTACAGTCAGTCTGGCTGATTAGTTGCTCAACGTAAGATTCTTTATTTCTAGGGCTGCGAGTAACAACTAGCAGAACTGGGGCGTAATTTGCAAGTTTATTGATCCAGTCTGCCTCTAAGTTTCCTTCTCGATTTGCACTTTGATAGTTTAGGCAATACCAAATGAGATGGATGCGGTTGTTGCAATTCTTACTCTGCTTCTTCTTTTCCAGAAATCGCAGCACAACTTCTTTAACCTGTTTCGAGTTTCTTTCTAGACCTTCAGAGTCATAGATTGATACGCTACCTTTTTTATTTCTATAGGGCTCTCTCGAAATTCCTCGCGTTATTCCTTTCTCAATAGGTTTATCTAGTGCGTGATGAATGAGTGTACTCTTGCCTGCACCTGTGTTGCCAACAACTAAAATGTTGCACGTATCGCTCAAACGGAAAAATTTTGAGCAAGACTGTCCGAATTGGGCGAACGGAATGTGCGGTGGCAGCATATTCATGGTGCAAGGGTATTGAACACAGTTAGCAGATGTTAACTAAATTATTCCCATTGTGGTGTTGCTACTAACTCGTATTTGCTTTGGTTCAGTGTTTCTGACTTTCGAGCCAACACGGGCATTGATGAAGCTTAGCCACGGTTGGAAAAGTGGCGCGGGCGGGGTTACTGTAGAGGCGAGTTTACCTTTCGTTACTCAACTTACGAGGAACCTCCTGCCATGTCTCGACCTGCTCTCTACGTTGCGGTTACGAATCACGGGTTTGGGCATGTGACGCGGACGGCGGCCGTGGTGGCAGAGATTCAGCGACGCTGTCCTGAGATTTTGCCGATTTTGGTGACGACGGCTCCGCGCTGGCTGCTGGATTCCTATCTCCCAGGCGAGTTTATTCACCGACCGCGAGCCTTTGATGTGGGCGTGGTTCAGCCCGACAGCCTGACGATGGATCTGCCCGCCACGCTGACCAAGCTCAACGAGATCCGCGATCGCGCTGCTGCCATCATTGCAGGCGAGGTCAACTTCATTCGGCAAAACCGGGTGGGGCTGGTGCTGGGCGACATTCCCCCGCTGGCCGTGCCCATCGCCCGTGCCGCTGGCGTGCCTTGCTGGATGGGCAGCAACTTTGGCTGGGACTATATCTATCGCGCCTGGGGCGGCGAGTTTGAGCGCATTGCCGACTGGATTGGCGAGTGCTTTGCCCAGTGCGATCGCCTGTTTCGGATGCCGTTTCATGAGCCGATGAGCGCCTTCCCCGTGATCGAAGACATTGGCCTCACGGGCGGCAGTCCGGGTTACGACCTCGACGACCTGCGCAGTAAGTTCAATCTGACCGCGCCCAAAGAAAAGACGGCGCTGCTGACCTTTGGCGGGCTGGGGCTGGCGCACATTCCCTACCAAAACCTGACCCGCTTCCCCGACTGGCAGTTCATCACCACCGACAAACAGGCTCCGGATTTGCCCAATCTGGTGAAGGTGGGCGGCACGGCCTTTCGCCCGGTGGACTTTATGCCGCTGTGTGGACGCATCGTATCCAAACCCGGCTATGGCACCTTTTCGGAAGCCTGTCGGCTGGATGTGCCCATTATCAGCCTCACCCGCGACGACTTCGCCGAAGCGCAGCACCTCCTGAACGGCATCCGCCGCCACTGCCATCACCGCATCATCACCCCCGCCGAGTTTGCCGAAGGCGACTGGGACTTTTTGCCAGCGCCCCTGCACCCGCCGGAAACCGATCAGCCGCTGGATAAGACGGGGAATGAGGCGATCGCCCAGGCCGTCGTGGAATATTTTGAGAAATAGCATGAGAAATAGCAGTTTGCGCGAATCGTGGCACAAGCTTGTGCCACGATTCGCGCTGAACCTACCAGCCCAACGGCGTTGGCGCAACGGGCGCAATCTCCGGGCGATCGCCCCCCACCTGGCAGGTTTGCAACACCCAGATGCGTGCCCCTTGATTGAGAAACTGGCGGGCGATGGTTTCGCAGGCGAGGCGCGGCAGCAGCGTCCGCCAGCTAATCAGCCCCACAGTGAGGTTATAGAGAATTTCGCTTTCGGCACTGACGCCGAGGGCGCTGTCGTTGGTTTGCCAGTCGGCGCGGGCCGTGCCCAGGGGGAGCATCTCGCGCTTGATAAAGCGTCCTAGCTTCACTAGCTGGTCAAACCGCTCTGCTTGATCCGGATGTTCGTCCAGCCAGGTCTTCAGTTCAGGCATTCGGTTGAGTGCATCACCCAGATTTTTGACAGCGGCGTAGAACGCCTGGTTGGAATCCTGGGAGCAGTTGTGGGCAGGGCCAACGTAGGTGCCGCCCGTGCCATCGCCAACCCGGTAGCGAGCAGTCATGATTTCGAGCTGGGTTAACAACCCGTCCAGCACCGAGGCTTTGACGCCGCCAAAGTCGAAGGGATTGGTGAACGGGTCATATTGAATCACCAAATCGCACACGGGACGCACGCCCAGCCAGCCATATTGGCGATCGCCCAAAAATCGATGCCACGCCAGCGCTCCGGCAATCACGCCGTCGGTATTGTGGGTATAGACCTGGTAATAGTAGATGTCGAAGATTAGCTCATCGGCTAGCGGTTCGCGCACCACCGTCGCCACGCCATAGGCAAAGTGCCCAAAGTACAGCGGCCCCTGGGCCTGGGGTTCTGCCTGCGCGCCGCCGATGCCGCCATAGAGGTGAATCACCAGCGCCCGCGAGCCTTCGACGAAACCAGCCTGCGATTCCGGGTTTTGGGGAGAATTTTGGGTTTGATCCGCACGTTCGGGAGACAGCAGCGTCGAGCGGACATTGCCCTTGAGGTCGGCAATGGTGTCCCAGGCATCGCGCTTGAGGAACTGCCATGCTTCGCGGCGATCGCCAATGGTTTGCTCTGGACTTAGCCGCAGCAAAGCACGGGGGGCGATCGCCTGCACCACAAACAGTCCCCCTGCGTCCTTTGCGCCGTAGATATACCAGCCGTCGCGCCCAGCCGGAGACTGCGGCAATCCGTTTGTGGCACTGGGTGGCAGGTCGTTTGCGTCGGCAACAACCGGAGGAAAGTGGACAACCTCAGTCGGCCCGTCAAACTGCTGCGTAGCGCGATTGAAATGCCGAACCCGGAAAAATGCGGGCGTGGTTTCAGCGGACACAGGCACCAACTGTCCGTCGGCATCAACAGGCTCCAGCACCTCCACCAGCGCGTAATAGCGCCCCGTAATCTGTACGGGTTCGCGGGTAATCGTCAGCAACGGCCGCATTTCGCCGTCAATCGGCGTTTCCTGCACGGTTGGCTCGTCCAGCATGACCTGCACATCGTCATAGGGATGGCTGCCCGCCAGCGACTCTAGCGGCTCTACCCGCAGCCAGCGATCGATGCGCAGCGGATGCACCAGGCCCTGGCAAATGCTATATTCCGTCTCTTGACTAAAGAAGATGTCGCGGGTCGTCTGCTGCAAAAAGAACTGCACCCCCGGCGTCTGCTGCCAGCGCAGCACGACGATCTGTCCCACCAGATGCGCGTATTCTGGCGGCGCGTAGTGAATTTCCAGCCAGACGCCACGCACCTGCCGCCGCTCGTCCGGTTTTGGCAAAATCAGCCGACCCATCCAGGGGGCGATCGCCCGATACAGCGCTGGGTCTACCGTCTGGCTCAGCGGATAATAGTCGGGCCGGTTAAAGGGGGCTTGCCAATAGCGCTCGTAGTTGCTGGGCTGGGCGACCCGCGTGTTGCTGACCAGCGCCGACTTACCCTGCAAAATGTCGGATACGGCGCGTACCGATACTTCCAGGTGCGTGCGGCCGTCGGGCAGGCGAGCGGTAACGCTGTAGGGCCCATCGGCTCCGTTGTGCCCCATCGAGCCGAGGGAAGAAATCGTGATCTTGCGACGCTGGCGGGCGCGGTTCCAAGGCGACAGGAAAAACAGCCGCCACCGCTGCGGAAACAGCACCGCACCCTGTTTTTCCACCCAGTCGCGATCGCCCACCAGGTGATAGAAATGCTCCAGCTCCAGCAGGTTGTGGTTGCCACTGACCACGCCCGCCAGCGAAATCACGTCGATCGGCGCTTTCAACAACTGCTTCAGCGTCAGCGCCGCCCGCAGCGCCACCTGGGCCCCGCCGCTATAGCCCAGCAGCGTTACCGGAACGCCGCTGTTGGGCCGATAGCCGTAGTTCATCAGGCTGTTAAACATCACCTGCGCCGTGCCCTGTCCATAGATTGGGCCATAGCGCTGGTCGGCCGTCACCCCCACCACAATCACGTTGCGCAGATTAATCACAAACGACAGGAGCAGCCCCAGCAACCCGCCCGACGGTGACATTTGCAGGCGATCGGCCAGCCGCCAAAAAAACGCCAGCATTCGCCGTTCCGTCAGCGAGCGATTCATCACCGAGTAAGACATAATGCCCTTGATC
>RFIF01000332.1 GCA_003695655.1 Cyanobacteria bacterium J069 | reverse complement strand
ACGAAGATCAGCGCCACCAGTTCAGCGCGATCGCCCGCCAAAACGCCGTCCACAATGAAACCCTGGCACTCATGGAACACTTTTCGCCCGTGCAGCGCGTCATCTTTTTGCTGTATGCCGGGCTGCTGGGCCATCGGGATGCTTTTGGACTAGCTCAACTGGTGCGCTATTGGCCTCAGCACAGAGATCTGGCGGTGCGGCAGTGGGTCGCCGCGATGCAGGGACGCTGGCAGGGCGTCCAGACTTGGTGGCAGAGTCGAGCGCCGGGCGATCCGCTGACGCCCCACCCGCCCTACCGCAAGACGCAGGACGCTGGAACCGCAGCCAAAACTGAAAACTGAAAATCGAAAATCGAAAACTGAAGACCGCTCAAAATCTCAGCCAGCCTTTCGCCTTTTTCCTTATGGAAGTCATCTCTAGCCCACAGCCCTCTCACCATCAGTCTCTGCCGGGATGGATTGCGATCGCCGGAGTGGCTATCATTGCCACGCTGGGGGCGCTGGTGGGGGCGGGCAGCTTGGTGCGGCTGTTTTTTCCAGCGGCGTCGCTGGTGGTGGCGATCTTTCTCTATTTTCGCTATCCGCTGCTCTATGTGGGGTTTGCGTGGTGGGTCTGGTTTCTCACGCCGCTGCTGCGCCGCGTCAGCGACTACAACAGCTTTTGGGATGAGAAGGGAATCATCCTGCTAACGCCCTACTTGGTCACCTTTGTCAGTGTGCTGACGCTGGTGCGCCATCTGCCCCGGACGCAGAAAATGGGCGGGCTGCCTTTTGTGTTGGCGATCGCCAGCGTGGTGTATGCCTTTTTCATTGGGCTAGTGCTCGACAATCCGCCGATCGCGGCCGTCCGCTCTTTTTTAGACTGGATTTGCCCCATTCTGTTTGGGTTTCACCTGTTTGCCAACTGGCGCGACTATCCCAGCTATCGCCACAATCTTCAGCGGGTGTTTCTATGGTGCGTCCTGATTACGGGCCTCTACGGCATCTATCAGTTCATGGTTGCGCCCGCATGGGATTGTTTCTGGCTGATTCGCACCAAGCTGGTCAGCTTTGGCAAGCCAGAGCCGTTTGAAATCCGCGTCTGGAGTACGATGCACTCGCCCGGCCCGTTTGCCGTGGTGATGATGGCGGGGCTGCTGCTGCTGTTTTCCGAGCGCAGCCTGCTGGGCATTCCGGCGGCGATGGGCGGCTATCTGGCGATTTTGATCAGCATGGTGCGATCGGCCTGGGGCGGCTGGGTGGCGGGCCTGCTGGCCTCGTTTGCCTCGACTACGCCCAAATACCAGATGCGGCTGGTGGTCACGATTTTGGTGCTGGTGCTGTGCGTCACACCGCTAACGGCGATGGAGCCGTTTGATGACGTGATCAGCGAGCGAGTCGAGTCGATTTCCAACCTGGCGCGGGATCAGAGTTTCCGCGATCGCTCTGATAACTATGACCGCGATTTCAACGTCGCCCTGACGCGGGGACTGGGGCGCGGCATGGGCAGTACCTGGATCGTCAACGAGCGCAACGGCAAGCTAGAAATGATCGTGCTCGACAGTGCCATTCTCGACATTTTCTTTACGCTGGGCTGGGCGGGGGCGTTGCCCTACCTGGGCGGGCTAATTTTCCTGCTGATCAGCCTGTTCAAAGACGCGGCGGCGCGGGCCGACCCATTTGCCAGTGCGGCGCGGGGCATTGCGCTGGCGGTGTTTTTTCAGTTCATTTTTAGCAGTGTCATGCTGGGGCTGTCGGGCATGATTCTGTGGGGATTTATGGGCATTGCGCTGGCGGCCAGCCGCTATCATCGCCATCGCAAGGGGCTGCTGAAAGTGGTTTGAGGGCGGCAGTGGAGCCAGGAACTTGAGTAAACTCCAGCAGTTCAAGCTGCGACTCAGTTAACCTCGCCAGTCAGCCTGCCATAGATGCGCCATAAGACGCGCCAAGTCCCCCTTTTTCCAAACCTCTTCTCAGCTCCCACTCATTTCAGGTCGCCTCAAGCTGACTAAGCTTTTGCCAAGCGCTTCTAATTGCAGGAAGCTGTTTCTGAACGTAGCGTTGCGGACTGTATGAACAATCAATATTCGTTTATTGGTGGAAGTCGGGGCCCCTGGCGCGTGAGCGAAGTTCGGGAGTGTGTGGGGGCTGGCTTGCAGACGGTAGAGCGGCTGGAGATTGTGAACGGAGCGATCGCCCCACCGCCACCCGATAGCGCCTGGGTACTCCGCAGTTTTGCCAGCAATGTCCGCTATGCCAAGCGCGATGAACTCACTACGCTGCGCGCGGTGCAGCCCGACCTCAACCGGGTGGAAGCCGTCTCCGCCGTGCTGATCCCGATCAAAAAATCGGCTCAGTGGTGGGAGATGGCGCAGGACGAGCGCCGAGCCATTTTTGAGGAACAGTCTCACCATACAGCCGTGGGCTTAGAGTATCTGCCAGGGGTGGCTCGCCGTCTGCTCCACTGCCGCGACTTGGGAGAGCCGTTCGATTTCCTCACCTGGTTTGAGTTTGCGCCAGAGCACGCGACCGCGTTTGATGAGCTGCTGGTGCGGATGCGGGCTAGCAAAGAATGGGAATATGTGGAGCGGGAAGTGGAAGTGCGTCTGGAGCGCGACGACCCAACACAAGCCTGAAAAAACCGCCAACCCGAGATCAACCAAAGACAAACTTACCGATCGACAAGCAAATTGACCAGGTTGGCCGCGATCCTTATACACCGAATAATCCCGAACAACTTTGGCAGCGTTCATCACAAACCGATGATCCCGGTGTATGATTTGCTGGAATTTCGGTCTTGTTTCGGAGAAGGGCTATGGGTTTGGTAACGGCTCCCCCGGCGCTGCTGGTGTTGGCAGATGGCACGGTGTTTCGCGGGTTTTCCTTTGGCGCATCGGGCACCAGCATTGGCGAAGTGGTGTTCAATACGGGCATGACGGGATATCAAGAAGTCCTGACTGACCCCAGCTACAGCGGGCAGATTGTCACCTTCACCTATCCCGAACTGGGCAATACGGGCGTAAACCCGGAGGATGAAGAATCGGCGCGTCCCCAGGTGAAAGGGGCGATCGCCCGCAATATTTCCTCCCGACCCAGCAACTGGCGCTCCACCCAGTCGCTTCCCGACTACCTCAAGCAGCACCACATTCCCGGCATCTACGGCATCGACACCCGCGCCCTCACCCGCAAGCTACGCTCCATCGGTGCAATGAACGGCGGCATCTCGACCGAGATTCTCGACCCGGCCGAGCTGCTGATGCAGGTGCAGGAAGCCCCCAGCATGGCCGGGCTGAACCTGGTGAAGGACGTGACCACGACCGAGATTTATGAATGGTCGGAGCCGACCTCCCCAGAGTGGGAGTTTAGCGATGGCGCGGCCAAGTCTGAGGAGCCGCTGACCGTGGTGGCGATCGACTTTGGCATCAAGCGCAACATCCTGCGGCGGCTGGCCAGCTATGGCTGTCGGGTGATTGTGGTGCCGGCCGACACGCCCCCGGAAACGATACTGGGCTATAACCCCGACGGCATTTTCTTGTCGAACGGGCCGGGCGACCCCGCCGCCAACACCGACGGCGTGGCCGTCACCAAAGCCTTACTCACCGCCGACAAGCCCGTGTTTGGCATCTGCATGGGGCACCAGATTTTGGGACTGTCGATGGGCGGTGAATCCTTCAAGCTGAAGTTTGGTCATCGCGGGCTAAACCAGCCGGCGGGTTTGCGGCAAAAGATCGAAATCACCAGCCAGAACCACGGCTTTGCGATCGCCCAAGAGTCGCTCCCCGATGCCAGTGTAGAGATTACCCATCTGAATCTGAACGATCGCACCGTTGCGGGCATTCGCCACAAAACCCTGCCGATGTTTTCAGTGCAATATCACCCCGAAGCCAGCCCCGGCCCGCACGACGCCGACTACCTGTTTGAGCAGTTTGTCCGCACCATGCGCGAAAGCAAAGGTCAGGCTTGAGGCAAATCGCATGACCGAGAAGCGGCATAAATCGAGCGATCGCTCTGATCTATCCCGCTCTCAATTCATCCCGCGAATCAGCCGCGCCAGGCAAATAGAGGGACGGGTCGAGCGGCGCGACGATTAGCATATTCGTGCCGTCTAGCCGCCCCAAAACGCGGACAGGCGCTTCGACGGGTAAATATAACTGTCGCCAGGGCAGATCCAGGCAGGCTTTCCAGCGGATGCCCTCATGCAGCACCCAGCCGGTATAGCCCGGATGAATCGCGTCTTTGACCGTGGCCTGGTCGCTGACGGGGCCAAACCCCAAAGCATCGCCAATCGGCAACACTTCCTCTGGCAGCCAGGTGAGCGGCGCAGCAGAGGCTTCAACGCCGCTGGCAAGCTTAGTTTCAGGCTTGGCTTCTTGCTGGGGTTCGCTGTATTCGGGTGCGGTGCGCTCTGGCGCGATGGGATTGGGCAAAGGAACTGGGGCAGCCGCGCTTTGCGGCGTCACCGGTTGACCAGGCTGGGCAGAGGCGGCGGGTTGGCTTACGTCTTGCATAGGAGTGGGTTTGGGAGGTAGAGCATCCGAATGAACGAAACTGATGGTTCTCCATTCAGAATTCCCAGGAATAGCAGGATGCCATGAATCGGGGTCGGAGAACATCTGTCGCGAATGGGAGAAGGTATCGTCTGGAGGGAGGATATTAGCCTCGGGTGGCGTAATGGAGCCGAGCAGCGACTCACCGCGCAAGTCTTTCCAGGTGGGTGGCATCTCGGCGCGGTTTTGAAAAATGACAGGCAGCCAGCTCGCGCAGGGAAAATCGCTTTCCAAATCGCCCAGGCGCTGGCGGGCTTCGCGCACCGACAAATAGAGCGACGTGCCGCCAGAAAAAGCGCTCAAAAAATATTTCAAAAACTCCTGCGCGATGCGATCGGGCACGGGTTCGCGCATGACGATGAGCTGGGGAATGTTGAGTTGGCGCAGGTCTTGGGCCAGCCCCAGCCCGTTGCAGGAGTTGAGGATGGCGAGCTTGAGTCCGCGCTGCACGGCCTTGTCGAGGCTGGCTTTGAGGTCGGCGATCGCCAAACTCTCTAGCTGATTAATAAAAATCCGCCCGCGATCGCCCGTCGCAGTACCCAAGGAACTCTCACTATGTCCCGCGAAGAAGAGAATGTCCCAGGTTTGCTCAAACAGGCGATCGCTAATGTCCCGGCGCGACGGCTCCACCAAAAACGTCACATCGGCATAGGGCATGCTTTCGAGCAGCGCGCGATCGGTGGCTACGTCAATGCCGCTGCTGTTGCCCAAAATCGCCAGCACCCGCACCCGACCGCTGGGCGGCGCGGCCAGGCTGGGGCGGGCCCGCTGCGCGCCGGGCGCACTGAAGGCAAGCTCGGTGTTGGGGTAGCGATCGAAAAAGTCCCACAGGTGCCAGGGCAACTGAGCCAGCAGCGCATTGGGCGTGTGGATCAGCACGCGCACCGTATCGTTGCGCTTCAGTTCACACAGCAGGTCTTCTTTAAGATGGCGAAAGTCGCGAGAATCTAGCCAATAGGACAGCGCCTGTTTTAGATAATCAGCGGCGGTGAGGCAGCTTTGCACGCAAGACTTGACCGAATTCGTATAAGACACCTGCTTGGGGCGCAGCCGGGTTGGTGCTGGAAGCTGGCGATAGCAGCGCTGCCAATAGTCGAGATATTCCAGCAGGCGGGGCTGTTGGGGCAGCCATCCGGGCGACTCTAGCTCCGGCTGTTTGCCGTCTTCGCCCACCTCTAGCCCGACCCGCACGCCCGAGGCCAAGTCACCTTCCAGTCTGAGAAGAACGAGTTTTGTCATTGCAGTGCCTCCAAGAGCGCGCAACGGATGGTTAGTTAGGGGT
>RFIF01000331.1 GCA_003695655.1 Cyanobacteria bacterium J069 | reverse complement strand
TCCCGACCCCACGACGGCGCAAATGCTGCATCATCTGCGGCGGGCCAATGCGATCGCCCTGCGCGCCAAAAGCTTTGGGCATCATCCGTTTGGCGCAATCCTGGTCGCGCCCGACCAGGAAACCGTGCTGCTAGAACAGGGCAACGTCAACACAGTCAATCACGCCGAATCGGTGCTCGTCCGCACTGCCAGCACCAATTTCAGCGCCGCTTATTTGTGGAACTGCACGCTGTATACGACGGCCGAACCCTGCGCCATGTGCGCCGGGACGCTCTACTGGGGCAACATTGGGCGACTGGTCTACGGTATAGCCGAAACCCGCCTGCTGGCGCTGACGGGCAGCGACGAGCAGAACCCCACGCTGAATCTTCCCTGTCGCCAGATCTTCGCCGCTGGCCAAAAGCCCATCCGTGTCTGGGGCCCCTTCGACGCTGTAGAGGCAGAGATTGTACAGGTGCATCAAGATTTTTGGCGATCGCGCTAAAAGGAAACCTAAACTTAGTTTGGCTTTGAAAGATTACTCAAAGGGGTACTATCTTGCAAGCATTAAAAATTGCATGATTTAAGAGATAAAGCATCTCTCGCCATCGGTCTGCCAGTTAGAGCGATGCTGCTGGGCGCTTGAGGTAAATACTTAATATGAGTGGAACAGGAGTAATCTTTTTTCAGGTAGTGTTTTTTACAGGGCTTGTACTGGGAATTGCATACGCAGTCTCAGTAGAAATGTACGGTCAAGAAACAACTCGCAAGCTCTTTCGCTACGCTATTATTCCTGGATTGGCCGTGGGGCTGGCGATCGGTTGGCTCCCGGTGTTCTTGCGCGTCCGTATGCTGTCTAGCCTGGCGCTACTCCTCTTTATAGCCTATTTATACACCTATTTTATCCTCTGGTTTTTCCGCAGAAAAAAGGCAGGTCGCTTGCTGTTGCGAATTGGTAGAACTGTCCAGCATCAGCTTCTCTTGGGGGGTGGCTTATTACAAATTGCGATCGCGGCAATATTCACCCTAATGATTTTAGATACATCCAAAGTTAGCCCGCTGCAAATGCCTGATCTAGATCCAAATGCGTTGAAGGAAAAGCTAATCTTTGAATGGATATTTCTTGTTTTTTACTGGTCTCTGGCTCTCTTCTCTATTGGTTTAGGATTTGGTCAGCTCGAGTTTAGAGAGTCCGGAGTTTGCAACATGCATTCTTTTCATGCATGGCACCGGATCGATTCCTATTATTGGAAGCGGCTAAGGCTAAACACGCTAGTGTTGCAATTTAAGCCCGGAATTCCATTAATCACACCAAGGCTGATCAGTATCGTCATTCCGGCTGAATACGAACATGCGGTCAATCATATCCTCAGAGAAAAGCTGATAAACAAAGAGTTAGTCTCCCTTGAAGAACCTGTTTAGGAACCCTTTAAGGATTAAAACTAACAGGGCTTACGCAGTTGAAACGAGTTTTATAGATTCTGGATGATTTTTCGCGGGCGCAGCCCGCGAAAAATCATCCAACTGCGTAAGCCCTATCTCTGCTCCTTGATTTGAATTCACACAGATGTGTTTGGGATGTCACCTCGTTGTCACAGCGCCCTCCTAAACTGCTCTTATATGCATGCTCCTCACCCCTAATCCCGGCGAACAGCCGGGATTTTTTTGCGTCCAGTCGCGGATTCAATCCTTTCCTGGCGATCGCCACACAGTTTCTACCTGCAATTCGCGATAGACCTTTACAATTACGCAGAGCAGGAGCCTCAGGCATAGGCAATCCTGATGATCCTGTGCCGAGTGCCTCTCTCATCGCTTCTCCAAGCGCTGCTAAATGTTCCTGACTGAGCCAATCACTGCTCTGACTGACTATGCGATCGCCCTCGAATGCCTGATCTTTGCCCTGCTGCTGGCAAAGCAAGCCAGCCGGGCTGAGGGGTGCTCAGCGGCTGCACTCTGGGCGATCGCCTTTGGCAGCACGGCCGTGGCGGCTGGGCTGGGCGGAACGCTGCACGGGTTCATTTCCAGTTTGCCAATGCCTTGGGCAGCCAGCCTGTGGCGCACGATGCTGCTGGCGATTGGACTGGCTAGCTTTGCAATGTTGATGGGCACCAGCGTTGGCACACAGCCCCATCGCGGTCAAGGCTTGCTAAGACTGGTTGCCCTTGGCAAACTGGCTGCTTATGGGCTGTGGGCGTGGCGAGCAGATTATTTTATCGGGGCGATCGCCGACTATCTGCTTTCCATGCTGCTTGTGGTGCTGTTACTGCAACGGGTCATTCCCCAGGCAGCAGCAACTCGATGGATCTTAGGGGGCGTTTTTCTAGCCGTAGCCGCCGCCTTGGTGCAGGGGATGCAGCTTGCCCTCCAGCCTTGGCTCACGCCCAACGATCTCTATCACCTGGTTCAGATGCTGTCGCTCTATGGGTTTTTTCGGGGTGCCACCCAGTTGAGCCGAGGAACGGATTAGGCGACCGCAGAATCCAGCTCCAGATTCTAGCTCCAGAATCCAGCCCTAGACTCTAGCCCCAGAATCCAGCTCCAGACTCTAGCTCCAGAATCCAGCCCCAGACTCTAGCCCCAGAAGATTAGCACCGCAGCCGCCAGTGTAATCAGAATCGCGTTATAGGCGGCGTGGTCGTCTGTGCTGGCGCGCACGCCGGCCTCCTCGGACTGAAAGCTGTTGCCTGTTTTTTGCAAATGGCGATCGCGCACATACTTATAGCGGCAGGCAAACAGGAATCCTGGCAAAATCAGCACCAGCCCGCCCACGATCGGAATACCTGCCAGCAGATGCGCCAGCCCAAACCAGGTAGAACGGACGCCAATTTGCCGCCAGGTGTTGCCCCCGCGCCGAAACAGCCGCTCCTCCAACCGCGCCCAAAAGGGAATACCCAGCAGCAGCAGCAGCCAAAATAGCAAAATCAGCACCGTAGACCAGCCAAATTGGTCGGCCACGACCTCTGGCGGGGGTGGGGATTCCCAACCAGGCATTGGCGTTGCCGGTACGACGACCCCAAGCGAGGGGCCAGGCGGGCTGGGTGTCGCGTCTTTAAACAGATTAAACGGCTGAAAAATTACGTTGCCGGGCTTGCCAAACACCAGGTCTGACCAGCCCAGGCGCAAAATCGGCGGGGCGATCGCATCCACCAGCGAATAGGTCGTCAGCGTGGCTATCACAATGCCCAGTGCCCGCCCATAGGTGAGCCAGTGGGTGCCAAAGTAGGTCTGCCACACAAAGCCCAGCCGCGATCGATTGCGCCACAGGTCGGCCACAATCAGCCCCAGCACCCCCAGCGACAGCAACACCGACACACCCTGCCGCAGCAGTTCAGCTAGCGGACCCTGCCCCAGCGACAGCAGCAGCAGCCCCCCCAACAGGATCAGCAGCCGCAATTTGGCCGCATTGAGCACCGCGCCCAGGTTTCGCAACAGTTCCCAGCGCGTTTCCCCCTGGCGCAACTGAGCACCCAGACGCCCCGCCATACCCAGGCTCAGCAGCCGATTCAGCGCTGCGGGTGCATAGCCCGGTTGCAGCCGCAGCGCTTCGTCACAACTGGCGATCGCCCGCTCATAGCGACCCAGCTTCATCAGCGCCCGCCCGTGATGTGCCCAAACAGACGCTTTCCACGCTTCCTGCCGCTGCGGAGCCAGAGACAGCGCCTGCTCAAAGTTGGCGATCGCCTCCAGCACGCGATCTTGCCGCAGCATGGCAATGCCCCGGTTGCTCCAGGCTCGATCCAGGGTGGCGTCCAGCGCGATCGCCCGCTCATAGCACTGCTGCGCCTCGGCATATTGCCCCGCCACAGAATGCACCACACCCTTGCTGTTCCAGGCTTCGGGCAAATTGGGATTGAGCTTCAGAGCGCGATCGCATAGCTGCATCGCCGCCTGCTTTTGTCGCCGCAACACCGCCAGCAGCGACCCTTTCGCGCTCATCGACAGGGCATCCTGGGGTTGCCGCTTCAGCGCCTGGTCAAAGCTGGTCAACGCGTCGCCATAGCGCCCCAGGCTGCGGAGCGTATGCCCACGATCGCGCCACAGCGTCGCCCCCGGTGCAGTGGTTAATTTCAGCGCCTGGTCATAGTTGGCGATCGCAGCTTGAAATCGCCCCTGTTCATCCAGCGCCCGCGCCCGCCCATGATACGCCGCCGCCAAATCTGGCTGATACAACAGCGCCTGGTCAAACTGGGCGATCGCCTCCTCCTGTTGCCCCGCCTGCAACTGCCACCAGCCCAGCCGACACAACACCGCCGCCCGCTCTGCCTCCGGCAACCGGGGATTGCTCAGCCGCTCTACACACTCCAGGCGGGTGAGATGAGCCATACCAGCGCCAGACGACGGAAAATCCGAATCAGAATCAGCATCAGCGTACATGCAAAACACTCAGCAGCAGGATGGCTTGGCAATGGTTCTATTCTATGAAGAAGTCTGGTGTTGTGAGGGGATGGAGGGCGGGAAGGGGGGAATGTAGAGACTATCCTTTAGGGTGGGGGCCTTTAGGGTGGGAGCCTTTAGGG
>RFIF01000330.1 GCA_003695655.1 Cyanobacteria bacterium J069 | reverse complement strand
CCCTCGCTTACCTCCCTCGCTTACCTCCCTCGCTTACCTCCCTCGCTTACCTCCCTCGCTTAAATTAAAAAGCCCAACCCACCCGTCGGATAAACTGGAATAAAGAAAAGATGTCGTCTCCTCGGAAAGTGGTCTATCGTGATGATTGAGTCCCGATTCCAACAAAACTGTAAGACTCCAACGTCCGCATAAAGCCTCACTTTGGTTAGATATTGAACCTTTACCTTCCCTGAATTACCTGAGCTAAAGATTTGCCAATGTCCAGTCAATCTGATTCCCCCACCCCTCAACCCCCTGCTGCTCCGCCCGCTGCGCCTCCTTCCAAGGCCGACAGCCCGCTGATGGAAGGGGTGAAAACGATTGGGCTTAGCATTGTGCTGGCGCTGGGTATCCGCACCTTTGTTGCCGAAGCGCGATACATTCCTTCGGAGTCGATGCTGCCCACGCTAGAGGTCAACGATCGCCTGATTGTCGAAAAAATCAGCTATCACTTTAATCCGCCAAAACGAGGCGACATCATCGTGTTTCAGCCGACCGACGCCCTCAAACAACAAAACCCCAGCCTCAACGAAGCCTTTATCAAGCGCGTAATTGGGCTGCCGGGCGAGACGGTGCAAGTGGCAGACGGGCGCGTGCTAATTAACGGCCAGTCGATCGAAGAAAACTATATCCAGTCGCCGCCCGATTATCAGTGGGGCCCTGAGCAAGTGCCGGCAGATTCCTATCTGGTGCTGGGCGACAACCGCAACAACAGCTACGACAGTCACTTTTGGGGTTATGTCCCTCGACAAAACATCATTGGTCGAGCTGTCGTCCGCTTTTGGCCAGTCGATCGCCTGGGCGAACTGGGCCCCCAGCCCGGCTACTAAGCCCGCGACCATTTGAAACGGATTAATTAGGCTGGCCAGGGTTATAGCTCAAATTTGAGAGCAATTTTAAACCAAACAATTGAGCTTGTATCAAAAAGCGGCAAAGCAGAAAATGCTTGACCGCTTTTTTACTCTTTTGTGTTTACAGGCTGCCAACGAATCGGCACTGACCTACTTCAGATTTTGGAAGTTGGTCGGGCCTTGATAGCCCGATGCCTGCGCCAGTTGCTCTAGCGTTTGAGTACCGGAATAAAATTGCCCGTTAATTTCCCAGGTGGGATAGCCCGTAATTTGGGGCGTTGCCTTGCACAGATCGGTTTGGGAGTTGGCTCCATCGGGCGCGCATTCGACGTAGGTAAACTCAGTCACCGCAGGTTGCCCAAAGAGCTGCTTTTGGTCGTGGCAATGCGGGCACCAATAGGCCCCAAACATGCGTGCCCCGACGCTCTTCAAATGTCTTGCCAGAGCAACCTCGGCCTCACCAGAAACGGTCGTGATCGGCGGCCCCGACGATGCATCCGCGACCTCGCTGGGTGGCGTTCTAATAATGTTGTGCCAGGCCAAAGAGCCGACCAGCACCACGACACTCACCAAAATTCCGGTAAAAATTAGCTGCCCTGAGTCTTCCCACGATCGCCCAAATAGCGTCAGCAGGAACATCGCAGCGGCAAATAGCGCCGAGGCAATGCAGTAAAAACAGACGCCGCCTGCACCGTAGACCGATACAAACTCGGAAAACATGATGTACATCAGGTAGCTGCTGAACACCAGCATGGCCGTTGAACCCAGAAACAGCAGCAGCCAGCTACTATTTTCCAGATTGTTGCGCAGCGTTTTGTTTTGGTCAGGATTGACAAACAGGGGCGCAAAGGCAAACGCCGCCATGCCCAGGTAGGCCAGCAGCCCAAACAGGGCCAGCGGTAGCCCAAACAGCGTGGCATAGGGGCTAGACAGCACCTGCTGACAGCCGCTGGTGGGGCAGGCGGCGTCTCCGCCAAACAGCCGGGTTGCCGTGAGATAGGCGGTGTTCAGCGCACCCAGCAGGGCGATCGCTCCGATAATCTTGCGCGACTGACGATGCAGCCAGGGGGTTTGACGACGGCGGCTCATAACACCTACTTCTGCCAACTCAGCAATAGATTTCATCAGGATACAGCCCGTCGGCTCGTCCCAACTTCCCTATTGTGGCTCAAAGCCGCCAAAAGTGGCAGTTAGGGATTTAGGGGTCAGGGGTCAGGAGTCAGGGATTAGGGGTCAGGGGTCAGGAGTCAGGGATTAGGGGTCAGGGATTAGGGGTCAGGGATTAGGGGTCAGGGATTAGGGGTTAGGAGGAGGAATTTGAGGAACGGCGGAACTTGAGGGAAATCGGTAAATTATCAGGGGAATGAAAAAAGAGTAGGACTTACGCAGTTGGATGATTTTTCGCGGGCTGCGCCCGCGAAAAATCATCCAGAATCTATAGAACTCGTTTCAACTGCGTAAGTCCTGAAGAGGTGGGCATGGTGCAGGGAGAGCGGGATTCGCCAGTGGGTGTGGTGGTTTTAGGAATCGGGCGCTGGGGAACTCATTTGCTGCGAAATTTTTTGGCGCTGCCGGGGGTGCGCGTAGTGGCGATCGCCGATCCAAACCCAGACTTACTAGAAGCGGCGATCGCCCAGTTTGCGCTGGATACGCAGCGGCCCGCCGTGGCGACCCTGACAAATTGGCAAGCAGCGCTGGGCCTGGCAGGCGTAGATGCAGTGGCGATCGCCACACCCGCCAGCACCCACGCCGAGCTGATTCGGGTAGCGCTGAAGCAGAGGCTGCATGTGTTTGTGGAAAAGCCGTTGACGCTGAGCGCCGCCGTGGGTCGGCAACTCTGCGAGCTGGCTGCGGCTCAGGGGCGACAGCTAGTGGTCGATCACACATATTTATTTCATCCGGCGGTGCAACGGGGGCAAGCCCTGATACAGCAGGGACGGGTTGGCCAGTTGCGTTATGGCTATGGCATCCGCACTCACCTCAGTCCGGTGCGGTCGGATGTCGATGCGCTGTGGGATTTGGCGATTCACGACATCGCGATTTTGAACCACTGGCTGGGCGAGCGGCCCGCGCAGGTGCAGGCCTGGGGAACGTCCTGGTTGTCGTCCCCGCAGGCGATCGCACCTGATACAGGCAATCCCGCAAATTCTGGGTCGAACCCCGGTCTGGCGGATCTGGTGTGGACACGGCTGCTTTATCCCAGCGGCTTTGAGGCGACGCTCCAGGTGTGCTGGCTGAATCCCGATCGCCAGCGGCGGCTGAGTGTGATGGGCGATCGCGGTACGCTAATTTTTGATGAGCTGGCGACTGACCCGCTGGTGCGGCAAGCTGGGGCGCTGGTTTTGCAGGACGGACGATGGGTCGCGACCGATCAGGAACGACAGGCGATCGCTATTGAATCCGACGAACCGCTGCGCCGCGCCTGCCAGCACTTTTTAGACTGCGTGCGGCGCGATCGCCCGTCTAACCTCTCTTCTGGCGCAGTTGGGGTTGACTTGGTGATGGTGCTAGAAGCGCTGGCGCAGTCAATGGCGCAAAATGGGGCGATCGTCCGGGTTCCTTGAACATTCTTGAACCCGCATTTTTGCCTGGGCAAACGGTGCTATGATTTCACTCGCTTATCGGCTCTTAAAGGGGAACAGCCTTTATGAAATTGGCGATCGCGCCGATTGGGGAAAGTGCAGTGCAAGTCTGCCGCTGTCCCGCAACTGTGATGTAGAGCGCGGAAACCCGCCTCCTACCAGTCAGAATGCCCGCCGATCAGCCATTTTGCCAATTTAGAATCTGCGAGGTACAGACATGACGGCAAGGGTTACAAAAGCTTGGAAATCTATGGCAGGTCAAACGGATCGCGCTGTGAAGCAAACGAGTGCAGGCTGGCGCAGCGGGGCGCTGATGCTGTTGGCAGGGCTGCTGCTGTGTGCCGAGCCTGCAATGGCTCACCACGCCACGGGTGGAGAAACGCCCACGACTTTTTTGGATGGATTTCTCTCTGGGCTGGCGCATCCCGTGATTGGGCTAGATCATTTCGCGTTTGTGGTGGCGGTGGGGCTGCTGTCTGCCAAGCAAGGTTGGGGGCCGCTGTTTCCCGTGTGCTTTTTGCTGGCGGCGCTGGGCGGCACGAGCCTCCACCTAAATCTGGTCGATCTGCCCGCCGTGGAGATCGCCATCTCGCTGTCCGTGCTGATCATCGGTCTGCTGCTGTGGTCGAAAAGGTCACTGCCGCTAATTGGGGCGATCGCCCTGGGAATTATCGCCGGACTGTTTCACGGCTACGCCTACGGTGAGTCGATCATTGGCGCAACGCCAGCCCCGCTGGCCGCCTACCTGCTGGGCTTCACGGTCATGCAAGGCGCGATCGCCCTGGGGGCTGGGTGGCTGGGCGATCGCCTGCTGCACCACACCACCGGCCGCGCGATGACCCTGGCAATTCCCGGACTGGCGATCGCTGGACTGGGCCTGGTGTTTTTGCTACAAGCGATTTGAGTGATGGGGTATTGGAGTGATGGGGT
>RFIF01000329.1 GCA_003695655.1 Cyanobacteria bacterium J069 | reverse complement strand
TCGCTCGATCGAGTGATTTTTTCCGCTCGTTGCTAGAAATTTTTGATCAGGCGCTAGAAATTTTTGATGAATAGCTCTTTGCCCTTGGCGGCGATCGCCTGCTTGTAGTTGTTCATGCCATATTGCAGCTCCCACTCTACAATCGTAGCGAACTGGAATAGCTGTCGCACCTCCGGCGAGTCGTCGTAGGTAATCAGCCAGCGGTGCGGGCATTGTTCCATTGCCTTGGCAAATCGCGCATGGTCAAAGGCAGTATGCAAATTGCCCTTGACACCGTAGAGCTTGGAGCGGGTCGCCGATAGATAGGGCGGGTCGAGAAAGATAAACACGTCCTCGCCTGCTTTTTGCAGCAAATCCTCGTAATCACCCTGGGTAATCTGTACACCGGATAGGGCGCTGGGAAGCCTGGCTAGACGGGCGATCGCCGATTCAGTAAACCGTTTCTCATAGGCCTGCTGCGAATAGCCGCCGGAATCCATCACGCCCGAAAAAGTGATGCGATTCATGATAAAAAAGCGAACGGCGCGATCAAAATCAGTAGCACTATTCTGTTCATCTAGCAGGTATTCATAAAGCTCGCGTCCAGTTAGAAAGCTGGAACGCAGCCAGAATACTTTTTCGACCAGTGCTGCATTTTGATCGCGGGCAGTTTTCCAAAAACAAACCAAATCGCGGCTCAGGTCGTTGATCCAACACAGGCGGGGTGGCGGACTCAACTGCTGCGTTACCGCCAAAAACACCGAGCCGCCACCGACAAACGGCTCTCGAAATTCTGTGATGTTCCCTGGCAAGAGCGGCAAAATCTGGGCGATCGCCTTCGACTTGCCGCCCGGATAGCGCAACGGACTCTTGATCATGCTTTCCTAAGAAACTTGCAGAAATCTCCCTAGCACAGGTTATATCAATTTCCTGATGCAAATCCTGATGCAAAGCCGCTCATGAAGACGCTGAAAGCCTTGCAGAAGACTGAATTGGCAGCCTAAAACCGGAAATCTAAAATCCAAAATCACGCGCACCAGGGTTTGCCGTAAGCTGGATTGAGGCTTAAATTATTGAGACTATCACCCAGACGCAAGCGACTAGACGCAAAAGACTATGGCGACCATCAACGATAACTATTTGAAACTCAAGGCAGGCTACCTGTTTCCCGAAATCGGGCGGCGGGTGAATGCCTTTGCGGCGGCGAATCCCGACGCACCGATCATCCGATTGGGCATTGGCGACGTGACCGAGCCGCTGCCCGAAGCCTGCCGCACGGCAATGATCAAAGCGGTGGAAGACATGGGCGATCGCAGCACCTTCAAGGGCTATGGGCCGGAGCAGGGCTATGGCTGGCTGCGCGAGGCGATCGCCACCCACGACTTCCAGGCGCGCGGCTGCGACATCAGCGCCGACGAAATCTTTGTGTCCGATGGCTCCAAGTGCGACTGCGGCAACATTCTGGACATCTTTGGCAACAACAACACCATTGCCGTCACCGACCCGGTGTATCCCGTCTATGTCGATACCAATGTGATGGCGGGGCACACGGGCGAAGCGAGCGATCGCGGCGAATATGGCGGACTCATCTATCTGCCCATCAGCGCCGAGAACCACTTCACTGCCGAAATTCCCAGCCAAAAAGTAGACCTGATCTACCTCTGCTTCCCCAACAACCCCACCGGAGCCACCGCCACCAGAGAGCACCTGGCGGACTGGGTGAACTACGCCCGCGCCAACGGCTCCATCATTTTCTTTGATGCCGCCTACGAAGCCTTCATCACCGATCCGTCCCTGCCCCATTCCATCTACGAGATCGAAGGGGCGCGGGAGTGTGCGATCGAGTTTCGCTCTTTCTCCAAAAATGCAGGCTTCACGGGCACTCGCTGTGCCCTCACCGTCGTTCCCAAAACCCTCAAGGGCAAAGCCGCCGACGGTTCCGACGTGGAGCTATGGGGTCTGTGGAATCGTCGCCAGTCCACCAAGTTCAACGGCGTGTCCTACATTGTGCAGCGCGGCGCAGAAGCCGTCTACTCGCCCGCAGGCAAAGCCCAAACCCGCGCCCTGATCGACTTCTACATGGAAAATGCCCGGATTATTCGGGAACAGCTCACCAGCGCGGGCATCCAGGTCTATGGCGGTGTCAATGCGCCCTACGTCTGGGTGAAAACGCCGCATGGACTGTCGAGCTGGGATTTCTTCGATAAGCTGCTGCACACCTGCAACGTCGTTGGCACGCCCGGTTCGGGCTTTGGCGCAGCCGGCGAAGGCTATTTCCGCATCTCCGCCTTCAACAGCCGCGACAATGTGAATGAAGCCATGCGCCGAATTGTGGAAAAGTTCAAAAGCTAAACCTTGTTAATCTCGATTAACTTTGAGGTTGCTTGGCTCTCGTCCTCCCTTAACCTTTCTTTCAGTCCCTGACTTCATGCAAGTCAGGGTTTTGCCGTTTTTTCAGCGATCAAGCTCGCGTCTTTGGGATGACAGAAGCCATTCATGATTAGGCTAGACTGTGAATCATCCAAGCTCCTGAAACGATGGGGACTGATGCAATTGAATGATTTTTTGCGAGTGCGCCTGCCAAAAACCATTCAGAACCCGACAACACTCGTTTCACCTGCGTAAGTTCTGAACGAGTCAGATTTTAGACCTGGAGAGACGCGATGGCAGTTGCAAAACCGGGCAAGCTCACTTTTGAAGAATATCTGCGGATTCAGGATGAACTAGAGCAAACCCAGCCGGATCAACGATACGAGCTAATTGATGGAGCACTAGTTGAATTGCCCCCAGAATCTGAGTTGAACAACTGGATTGCAAATCATCTTTTTCTGCTTTTTGTGGCGGCGCAAGTCGTTAATCCACGCCTGATTAGAACTCATGCCTGCGAAATTCAGGTGCCTGTTCTGCTGCCCAAAGATGCAGCAAACCGATATCCCGATTTGGTGATTTTGCGGGATGAACATCTGGCGCTGACTCAAGCGCGATTGACCATTACGCGAGAAATGCCGCCGCCCCGGTTGATTGCAGAAGTTGTCAGCCCTGGACGCGCCAATCGCGAACGAGATTATGACCGAAAACGGAACCAATACGCGGCGATCGCCATTCCAGAATATTGGCTGATTGATCCCGAATTGCAGTCCGTCACGGTTCTAAAACTAGACGGCACAACATATCAGGACGTTGGAATTTTTAGGGAGCAAGATTGCATTCTCTCGCCAGAGTTTGGAGCGCTGAATTTGACGGCTGCCCAAATCTTGGAGGCTTAGGGCGCGTCATCAATTCACCTCAGAACCTTTGAGGAATCAGCACTATCGCGCCCGCCCAAACAAACCAGGCTAGGGGCTGAAACCCCTAAGGAACCTAATGTTTTGCCGACAATTGATGACAGCCCCTAAAGCCAAAGACAATACAACGAAAAAGCGAGAAGGGCGATCGCCCTTCTCGCTTTGATCTCAGAGCATCAGCTCAGTCTAACGGCGACGGAAACCGCCGCCCCGCATCCCGCCACCAAAGGACGGCCGGGGACGGACGCTGCCAAAGCCACCGGGACGGCTCACCTTCGGGCGTGGAGCCGCATTGGGACGCAGGGTGTTGGAGCCAAAGCCAGAGCCACTGGGACGGTTCACCGAGGTCTTGGGTCGAGCGGTCGTCGGGCGGGCGGCGCTGGGGGCCCGCAGTTGCCCCGATGTGCGAAGCTGGCGATTGCGGACGGCATTGGGCACCGTCTTGTTTTGCGCCTGATAGCGCTCGACGGCTTGCCCGTAGGTGCGGCCATAGCCGCCATAGCCCGTCATCACACGACCGGGGACATAGACGGGCGGAAAGTAGTAGTGCGGCGTGAACAGCAGGCTGCCAATCGCCTGACCCGCCAGCGCTCCGGCAAAGGGCGACCAGAAGCTTGGCTCTTGACGCACCACAACCACTTCCTGCCGTCCAGTTTGCGGGTTCACCTGGGTTTCGGTGACGTTGTGGACATACTCAATCCGAAAGTCTTCCGTCAGGTGCAGCGAGGGCTGACCGTTTTCCACCTTGAGGTAGCTCTTTTCGCCCGCGCTGATTTCTTCATCCGTCAGTCGCGCCATTGGTAAGTCGGTAGATTGGAAGATAGAAGATGTTCCCGGCGGCGTATTCAGGAGCATCAGCGTATAGTCGCCTTCTAGGTCGTTGTAGCTGGCTTGCTGGACGGGGTACTTGCCATCGGGCAAGGTGGCTTGGGAGGGCGCGGCGGCCACTGTGGGCTGGTCAACAGGGGCGATCGCCTGAGAATCCCCCAAGGAGGAAGAGCAAGCCAGCGTGGTGAAGGCCAGCGTGAAGGCTGCCGTGAGGGCAACAAGCTTGCGAAGTACAGAAAACTGCATCATGAGAATTAATTTAGTTGGTGAAACAAAGAAAACAAAGAAAGGGCTTAAAGGACTTATTCGCGTTTGAGAGTGATCAGAGGTTTGATAAAACTGACGAACAGGGCAGCAGCAGACCTGATCCTACCTGACTCTACCTATCTGACTCTAATTTAAACCAGCCGCAGACCCGGCCCAAGCGCCGCCCATCACAGCACAGGGACAAACCGCCTGAAAGCGCTACAGCGGCACAAGTTCTGGATAATGTTGCAACAGTTCGTCGTAAGTGAGTTCGTCGCCCAGTTGCGCCGGGGAAAAATGCACCTGAATTGCCCGCAGCTTGTCGTTGTGGTGCAGGTTGATGATGGACTTTAGCCCCATTCGCAAGGCGCTGGCGCTGGTCAGGTCGGTTTCCAGGGCGGGCACTTCGCCCTCAAAGGCGACGGTGATCATCACCACCAGGTTTTGGGTAATGGGTAAAATCAGAGGCGATTCTGCATCGTCGGTTTCCGAATCCAGCAGCTCTGCGCCGCTGCCGTAGCGCTGGGCCGAGTCGGTAAACAATTCTGTTACATAATCACCCGCTTCGCCCTCATCCCAAAAGACATCGCCTTCGTTGGCGGCAGATTGCCAGTACGGCTCATACTCCAGCAGGTGGTCGCAAATGGTGACGAGTTCCTCGCCTATCACGTCTAGGTCGCCTTCGGAGGCGATCGCCCGTTGTCCTGCCAGATTTAGCACACCCAGCAGCGGCGCAACCTCACGTCCGGCTAAATGCAAAAAAATGCGGCACACGACAAACCGTGTCTTGCCGCTCAGCCGTTGAAAGCGATCGCCCAGCGCCATAAACTCCTCCTGCCCCCCGAAACCTGACTCCTAAAACCTGACACCTTCCCTATTCTGTCATCTCGCGCCGACCTCAGCCCGGTGGGATTGCCGCCCAAAGCTGCCCAATCTGCCGAAGATCGACATTGCCGCCGCTAATAATCACGCCCACGCGCCCCGTCACCTGGGGCAAGTAGCCTTCTAATAAAGCCGTCGCCGCCAGCGCCCCCGTTGGCTCGACCACCAGCTTCATGCGCTCCCATAGGAAAAACAGCGTTCGCAGCAGCGCCTCATCGGGCACTGCCACCATGTTGTGGACATAATGCAGCACCAGCGGAAAGGTGAGACTTCCGAGCGCATGTGTGCGTGCCCCGTCGGCGATCGTGTTGGGGTTTTGCACGGTTTGTAGCGTTTTGGTGTGGAAGGATCGCGTCGCGTCGTCTCCGGCGGCAGGTTCCACGCCGATCACCCGGCAACTTGGCGAGAGCGTGTGGGCGGCGATCGCACAACCCGACAGCAGCCCGCCGCCCCCACAGCACACCAGCAGATAATCCAGCTCGCCCACGTCTTCGATGAGTTCTTTCGCCGCCGTGCCCTGACCAGCGATCACATGCGGATGGTTATACGGCGGAATCACCACCGAGCCGCGCTCCTGGGCGATCTGCTGCGCCACCTGTTCGCGCACGGCCTCGGCACGGTCATACAGCACGACCTCCGCGCCATAGCCCCGCGTGGCATCCTGCTTCACCTGGGGCGCGTCGGCGGGCATGACGATGGTGGTGGGAATGCCCAGCAGCCTGCCAGAGAGGGCGATCGCCTGGGCATGGTTTCCGGATGAATAGGTCAACACGCCCCGCTGTTTCTCTTCAGGCGAAAGCTGTGCCAGCGCGTTGTATGCCCCGCGAAACTTGAACGCGCCCATCCGCTGCAAGTTCTCGCACTTGAAAAAGACTTCACAACCCGTGCGATCGTTCACCGTGCGGCTGGTCATGACGGGCGTGCGATGGGCCACGCCCGCCAGCCGCGCCGCCGCCGCCACCACGTCGGCATAGGACACGGGCAAATCGTTCGCAGGATGGGCGATCGCACTTGCAACAGTCATAACGACACTCCAGAACGCCAAACGCATGAGTTTGACACAAACTTGACACAAACTTGCAGGAATCTTCAAACTTTCGATCAATTTCTGAATTATGCAAGTTTTCTTCAGAGAATAGCTCGTGAGCGTGTCGCGTCAGCACTCTGGAGATCTTTCGCAATGGCTAAGAAGAAGGGCAAGGGGAAAGGTATTAATTATTCCTCACCCTATGGTGACGGAGTGGACTGGGATATTGACGATTATTTGCCTGTCTGGGAACTGCCAGAGGGAGACACCCTTGATCCCACTGCTCCGTTATCTTTTAATGCAGATTTGCAGGGGCGTTCTCAGCTTTTCCTGCCGCTGCACGTCAACAATGATGGCATTGGCAACGATACAGACGGATTTAACACTATCACCCTGTCGCTCGATCCGACGGATACAGTCGGTTTTACTCAGGAAACCTATGTTCTGAAAGAATCATGGGATGCGATCGCTGGTGATGTTTCCACAGAACTCTATCGATTTTCTTATCCTCGACCAGAGCAATTAGCAGATTACCTGTCAAAGACATTTTTAGTTGATGGTGCTAGTCGCCCATTCAACACGCCTCGCCTCATTCCTGGCGGCCGCTTTAAGGAAATCATCATCATTATCGAAGATGCTCAAAGCCCGTTGCCTATTCAGCTTGGAGCAGAAAATAACACCGTTCCTGGCAGCGGCATCAACAACACCAACGGCATCAATGTGATCTACGCGGGGGCAGGTAGCGACACAATCGACACAGGCGATAGTGATGACACGGTGCGCGGCGAAGAGGGTGACGATTTGCTGTTGGGTGGCAATGGCGACGACATGCTCTATGGTGAAGCCGGCAACGACTTACTACGTGGCGGTAGTAGCCGAATTACAAATTTTCAAGACTCTAGCTATACCCGCCCAGCGGGTGATTATCTCAATGGTGGCACTGGAAATGACACGATCTATGGCGAAGGCGGCTGGGACACAATTGACGGCATGGAAGGCGATGATCTAATCTATGGCGACAATCCTGACCCTAGTTTAGATAACCCTGGTTCCGAAAATCCTTTTACAGATGAACGAGATGTTTTAAGCGGTGGAAACGGCAATGATGTTGTTTTTGGTGGGGCTGATGACGACAGGCTGTTGTTTGGTGATGCAGGGGATGATTACTTATCAGGTGGACTTGGGCAAGACACTTTAGAAGGCGGCGATGGGCGCGATCGCTTCGATTTCTACGCCTATCGTCCTGGATTTGAGGATGACGATTTCATTACTGACTTTAATCCCGCAGAAGATACGATCGGAATCTATGTAGGAACCGCAGATCTATCTAGTTTTCGCAACGTTGGACTGCCGCTAAATGGGGCCATTTTGCCCAGTCAGTTTGTCGTGGGCACGGCGGCGCTGGATGCGGGCGATCGCTTCATTTTCAACAGCGCGTCAGATATCCTGTTTTTCGATCCAGACGGCACAGGGCCGATTTCGCAAGTCCGGCTCGCCAGTTTTGATAATGAACCGATATTAACGGCTGCCAGTATCGTCACTTTTGACGACACGCGCCGCCGCCCCCCGCCCAGCGCCCCGCTACCGCCGCCGCCCAGCGTGCAGTTTGCCCAAAGCACGCTGCGGGTCAACGAAACCGCAGGCATTGCGACCGTGATGCTGAATCGCACTGGAACGCTGGCAGGATTGTCTCAGGTTCGTGTGGCGATCGCCGGGGGAACGGCAACGGCTGGCGTAGATTATGATGCTGCATCGTTTCCGCGAACGATCACGTTCGGCATTGGCGAATCCAGCAAGACTGTTGAAATTCCCGTTATAGCGGATGCTTTTGTCGAGGGAAATGAAACGATTGTGTTATCGCTTTCGCCCGTAAACGATCCGCTTGCTGGAACACTGGACACACTCACCG
>RFIF01000328.1 GCA_003695655.1 Cyanobacteria bacterium J069 | reverse complement strand
GAATTGAGACAAAGGGCGATCGCTTTCCTGAAGTAACTGGTTCAGCGTCTGGGTAAAAGCGTCGCGGCCGTAAAGCGCGATCGCCCTTTGTCTCAATTCTGCTGGCTGATAGAGCAGCGGGTTGGGGTAGGTGCCTTGCAAAAGCTGGATGAGGGACTGGGCGATCGCGTCGATATCTGTTGGGTCAACCAGCGCCCCCAGTTCCCCCTGCGCCAGGGCATCGGTTGCGCCGTCCTGGTTGCCGCCCAGCGCCGGCTTGCCACAGGCGATCGCCTCCAGATAGACAATCCCAAAGCCTTCGCCCCGGCTGGGCATAGCGAACACGTCGCACAGGTTGTAGTGGTCACAGAGTTCGGCATCGGGCACAAAGCCCGCCAGCGTCACGCCGTCTTGCAGCCCCAGCTCGGCAATGCGGGCTTCGAGGCGGGGGCGATCGCCGCCTTTGCCCACCAGCACGTAATGCACCTGCGGCATCGCCTGGCGCACCTGCGGCAAAGCCTCCAGCACGGCATCGTAGCCCTTGTGGCGCTTCCCGAAGGGATCGCTTGGCGAATCGCCGCCAACCAGCCGCGCCACCGTTAGCACGACAGGCTGATCCGGTTGCAGGCCGTAGCGTTTCAGTAGATAGTCGGGCTTGGGCGCAGGGCGAAACCGCTGAGCGTCAATCATGCAGGGCAATAGCAAAATCTTGTGGGGGTCGAGCGGCTGTTCGGCAAGCAGGCGATCGCGCGTGTAGTGGCCGATGGCAATAATCTTGTCGGCAGCGTGTAAAGCCGCTTGCTGGAGCGGGTTCTGCACGTTCCACGCATCGATGCCGTAGACGAAAATCCAGTAAGGAATGCCCGTCAGCCGATGCAGCGCCCGCGCCACCGGGGCAAAGTGCAGATGCCCACAGAGGATCAAATCGGGGCGATCGCGCCATGCCGCAGCGGCCAATCCAGCAGCAAATACGGGCGTTTTCAGCGCATCGGGCATTGCACCAAAATAGCGAAAGTCCAAATTAGGCAGGGTGTCCAGGTCGCCATCGCCCGTGTGATCTCGCTTGTTGAACACGGTGGTCTGGCGGTGGGGCTGGCTGGCGATCGCCCGCAGCAGGTCTTGCAAATAGCGCTGAATGCCGCCCTGAAACTCGAACAGGTTGGGCACCCAGCAATGCAGCCGCAGATTGCCGTCTGCACCGGGCTTCACTGAATTGCCGTCTGCACCGGGCTTCATGGGCAAATGACCCAGTGAAAAATGTGCCAAAACTTTTCGTCGCCCAGCGCCGTTTTGCCGGGGTGCGCCTCTTCCTCTAGCAGCTCGACGGTAAACGGTTGCAGCAGCGCCTCCACCTGCGCCCGCGTGTGGTGCGTCATGTGGTCGTAAACCGCCCAGGAATCGCGATCGCCAAAGAACTGTCCACACAGCCGCCCCCCCGACCGCAGCGCCGCCGTTAGCTGGTTCCACAGTGCTGGAAACTGTGCAGGCGGGCAAAACGGCAGGCAAAAGCTGGCGTTAATCAAGTCCAGGTTTGCCGGTAGCTCTAGCTGCTCAAACCGCTGGACGCGAGTTTCCATCAGGTTTTGGGCGATCGCCGCCCGGATCTCTGGCCGCGCCTGCAAGCGGGCGATCGCCTCCGGCTCGCCATCGATCGCCAGCACCCGCCAGCCCCGCCGCACTAGTTCTGCCGTGTCGCGCCCCTCGCCACAGCCCACATCCACCGCAAATCGCACGGGCTTCGCCGTTCCATCCGCCGCAATAGACCGATCTTCTGCATCAAATAGGCTGAGCGATCGCAGCAGTGTCTCTCGCGGCGGGCGACCCGCCATTAGGTCATAATAGTCGCTCCAATCATGCGGGCTGTCGGCATGGCCCACGGGCAGGGGTGCGGCATTCGGCAGGTCAGCCATAGCGTTGGGGTGGGGATGCTGGGAACACCCTTGGTTATAGCAAAGGATGAGGGATGAAGGCTGAATGGGTAGGGGCGCGTTTGGCAGGAGGAAGACAAGACGCTTGGGAGTGGCGGCCGGAAGCCGCGCCTATCGGAGTCAAACCGACCGTCGCCAGCGAGCCGCCGTTGCAATCGCTAGAAACCGATGAGTCCATTGCCGGGATTTCCCTTCAGCCCTCATCCTCCATCCCAGATCACAAGGCTGCGATGTATCTCGACAAGTCGTTGTCCCGATTCAGCCAGCCTTGCAAAAAGACGCGCTGGCTGACGTCGCGGGTGACGCGCCGATAGCGATAGTCGATGCGCGCCTGGCAAAGCTGCTGGGCAAGGTCTTGGTGAGGAGCTTGGGCGATCGCCTGCTGAGTCCTGGGGCCCAGGACGCGATCGACCGGGACGCCAGTTAGCTCTTGCAAAAACATCGTCGCGCCACCCACGCCAAAGTTGACCGCCGTGTCGAAGTGGGCGATCGCCAGCGGCCGCTGCATCATGCCGCATCGCGCTGGCTGCCAATAGAGCCGCTCGTAGATTTCGCGCACCTCGTCTTCAGTAATCATCTGCACGCTTTGCACGGGTAGCCCTTTGCCCTGGCGATAGGCGCGATAGGTGGCGGTGGTGATGCCGCGATTCGTCTCGCCGCCGCGATCGGCGGGATGGTTGACATAGCCCCCTTCCCACCGCAGCGTAAAGCGCAGCGCCTCCTGGAAAACCTGCGCTTCCGTAAGCACGGGGCTGGGCACAGGTTGGGGCTGGGGTGATGGCGGCGGCTGAGAAATCGGCGGGGGCTGGAAAATCGGGGCAGGCGGTGCGGGGGCGGGGTTGGGTGCAGGCTGGGCGATTGGCGCAGGGCGAGATGCAGGTGGCGCAGGTGAAGGACTGGGCACGGGTTGGGCGATCGGCGCTGGGCGAGACGCAGGCGGCGCAGGCGCTGGGCTGGGTGCAGGCTGGGCGATCGGCACAGAACGGGGCGGCGGTGGCGGTGGGGCGATCGGCGCAGGGCGAGACGCAGGCGGCGCAGGTGCGGGACTGGGCGCGGGTGTAGGTGTGGGCTGGGCGATCGGCGCAGGGCGGAGCGGGGACGGGGGCGGAGGAGCGATCGGCGCAGGACGTGGGGCAGGACTGGGCTGGGTGTGAACAGTTGGCAGGCTGAGCAGCAGGCTGGCCGCTTGGGGTGATAGCTCGTCGGCGGCCAGCTTGTGCCTAGCAGCAAAGACGCGATAGGCAACGTCGGTGTGGTGGTTCCAGTCGCCGCTGGCAGGGCCGACGGGTTGCCCAATCCGATTGAGCGAGGCCTGCACCGACTGTACCAGCGCCCGATCGCCCCGAATGGAGCCAATAGCATAGCTAATCGTGTCGGCGGCGATCGCCCGCAGCGTCAGTCCGTTCATTGCCCACCCTGCCCGGTCTTGTGCGTTAGGTCGTGTACTCGGCGTTGATTTTCACATAGTCATAGCTGAGGTCGCAGCCCCAGGCCTTGCCCACGCCCGGGCCGCTGCCCAGACTGACGGAAACCAGCACCGTGTCCGTTTTCAAGTATTCCCCGGCGGCGGCTTGCTTCATATAGCTGCTGGCGGCGGGCCGGTCAAAGGGCAGCGGCTGTCCATGATCCATCAGCAAAAAGTCGCCCAGCTTCACCTGAAGCTCGCCCTGGTCAAAGGGCACGCCAGCCCGGCCAGCAGCGGCGGCGATCCGGCCCCAGTTGGGGTCGCGCCCAAAGACGGCCGACTTGAACAGCGACGACCCGGCGATCGTGCGGGCCACTTGGCGGGCGGCTGCGTCATCCGATGCGCCGCTCACCTGAATTTCCAGCAGGCAGGTTGCGCCTTCGCCATCGCGGGCGATCGCCTTGGCCATGCGAATACACACCTCCGTCAGCATCGCTTCCAGGCGATCGGCGTCGGGGCCGGGTTCGGTGATGGCGGCCGTGCGCGACTCGCCATTAGCCAGCGCCAGCAGCGTGTCGTTGGTGCTGGTGTCGCCGTCTACAGTGATTTGGTTAAAGCTCTTGTCGGCAGCGCGGCTCAGCATTTGCTGCCAGAGGTGGGACGAAACCGTCGCGTCGCAGGTGACAAACGCCAGCATCGTCGCCATGTTGGGGTGAATCATGCCAGAGCCTTTGCAGATGCCGCCAATCCGCACCGGGCGACCGTCCAGCGTCGTTTCCAGCGCTACAGATTTAGTGACCAAGTCAGTGGTGACGATCGCCTTAGACGCCGCATCCGATCCGTCTGGCGTGGCGGCTGCCACCACCTTGGGAATCCCCGTCCGCAGTTGCTCCATGCGGATGCGCTGCCCAATTACGCCCGTCGAAGCTATTAGCACCTGCTCAGCCGGAATGCCTAACGCCTCGCCCAAAAGCTGGGCGCTCTCCAGCGTATCGGCCCAGCCCTGGGAACCCGTCGCCGCGTTGGCCTGCCCCGCATTACACAGGATGGCGCGGGCGGTCGATTTTGCCTCCAGCCGCTGACGGCAATAGTCCACGCAGGCCGCCTTCACCTGGCTAGTCGTAAACACCCCAGCGGCGATCGCCTCCACTTCTGAATAAATCAGCGCCAAATCCGGCGCACCCGACGGCTTTAGCCCAGCCGCAATGCCCGCCGCCCGATAGCCTTTCGGTGCCGTCACGCCACCCAGAATTTCCTGCCACTCAGCCATGTTTAACCCCTGCCTTCTGCGGAAACAACTCAACCGTTCACAATTCACGAATCAAAGGCTAAAGGATAAATCAGAAATGAACTGTGTAGCGGCGATCGTTCATAAACGTATATGGAGTGTTCGGCAGGTTGTCTTCATGCCCTTTCATGCGCTGTTCGGATGCCGCTAGCACCGCGCCACAGCCCAACCCTGACCCAGCGGTGTCTTAATGGCGTCTTAATGGCTATGCCTAATAGCTATGCCTAAGCGGCAAATTTGAGGAGAATGGCGGTATCAACAACAGGCCTCTTCTCTCGGAACCGTGACCTATGAGCTTACTTGGCAACATAATCTGGCTGATTTTTGGCGGCTTCCTCACCGGGCTGGGCTACATTGTGGGCGGGCTGTTGCTGTGTCTGACGATTGTGGGCATTCCCTTTGGCGTGCAGGCGATCAAGCTTGGCACTGCCACGATGACGCCTTTCGGTCGCACTATCGTCGAAGATCGCAATCCCAATAGCACCCTCAAGACCGTGCTTAACGTGGTCTGGATCATCCTATTTGGCTGGGAAATTGCTCTGGCGCACCTGGCTCATGCTGCGCTGCTCGCTATCACGATTATCGGGCTGCCCTTCGCCACTCAGCACATCAAGCTGATTGTGCTGGCGCTGTTTCCCTTTGGCAGAAGCTTCCAAAAGATTTAGCGATCGCCCCCTGTCTCTCGCGCTGGAATGGGCACTGGGGCAAACCAGGGAAGATTTAGCGTAAATTAGCGAAAATTAGACCGAATTTGAGCGAATTAGTGCAAAGTGGAACAGCGGCGATCGCCCTCTTCTCCCCCCGTTCTTGCCCATTGCTCGCCTATTTCAGCGTCAAAAACTTCTCCAGCGCACTTACCATCGCCGGACTCCAGCGGCGCACATGAGCCACCCAGTCTAAATCTTTATAGCGGCTATCCAGCCCAATGGCGGCATACCAGTTGCTTTCGGCTTCGCCCTGATTGCCCTCCACCCAGAGCGCCGCCGTCAGGGCGGCCCGCATGTCGGCAAAGCGGGGATACTTGCGCACCAGATTTTTCATCGTGCGGATGGCTTCGGCAGTTTGCCCCGTTTGGTAAAGGGCGATCGCATAGTTAGCTCTGGCAAAGGCAAAGTCTGGAGCCAAGTCGGCTGCGGTTTGATAGTCCGCCACCGCCGCGTCCCAGTTGCCCTGGCCAGCTTTGGCATTGCCCCGGTTGTGGTAGGCGGCGGCATCGTTGGGGTCGAGTTCTAGCACCTTGTTATAGTCGGCGAT
>RFIF01000032.1 GCA_003695655.1 Cyanobacteria bacterium J069 | reverse complement strand
GGGTTAGGGGAAACGCTGGCTGATTGAGTTGATCAGAACCTTCTAAGGTTCGCCCCAACTCTTCCTCAGATTTCTTAAGCCAGAATCTATAAAACTCGTTTCAACTGCGTAAGTCCTGTTTCTATAAAAACAGAAAAAAATGGACAGAGAAAAACTAGAGGTACGGCAATGGCAGGGAAGCTAACGACTCATGTTTTGGACACGGCGCACGGCCGGCCGGCAGCGCAAATGGCGATCGCCCTCTACGCGATTCACGGCGGCATCCATCCCAACGGCGACGGGCGCACGCTGCTAAAAACCGTCACCACCAACGCGGACGGCCGCACCGATGCGCCTCTGCTCAGCGACAGCAACCTCAAGGCAGGCGTGTATGAACTCGTCTTCTCGGTCGCCGACTACTTTGCCCAGTTTCCCGACGCGCTGCCCGAACACCCGTTTCTTAGCCAGATTCCCATCCGCTTTGGCATTGCCGATGTGGACGCACATTATCATGTGCCGCTGCTGGTGTCGCCCTGGGCATACAGCACCTATCGCGGTAGTTGAGTGACGAGGTGACGGGGTGACGGGGTGACGAATTGGACAATCGCCACTCCTCATCTCACTCCCTCACTCCCTCTCCCCCTCTCTCCTCATCCCATCATCTCCTCATCAAGTCCATACCAACACTCCAACACCCCAACACTCCCTCACTCCCTCACTTCCCACGCCTCCGCCTGCGCCACATCCAGCCAGGTCTTCACCACGGTATCAGGGTTCAGACTAATGGAATCGATGCCCTGGCTGACCAGAAATCGGGCAAATTCGGGATAGTCGCTCGGCCCCTGCCCGCAGATGCCGATCTTGCGCCCGTTGGCTTTGGCCCGTTCGATGACGACGCGAATCATGGTTTTCACAGCTTCGTTGCGCTCGTCAAACACGTTCGCCACCAGCGCCGAGTCCCGGTCTAGCCCCAAGGTGAGCTGCGTCAGGTCATTGGAGCCGATCGAGAAACCGTCAAAGATCTGGCTAAACTCGTTTGCCAGAATGACGTTGCTGGGCACTTCGCACATCACGTAAACCTGCAAGCCGTTTTCGCCCTGCTTCAGCCCGTTGTGTTGCATCTCGGCGATCACCTTGCGTCCTTCCTCCGGCGTGCGACAGAAGGGAATCATGGGAATCACATTGGTCAGCCCCATGTCATTGCGGACGCGCTTGAGGGCTTCACATTCCAGCGCAAAGCCCTCGCGATATTTCGGGTCGTAGTAGCGCGCCGCGCCCCGCCAGCCCAGCATCGGATTTTCTTCGTGCGGCTCGAAAGATTTACCGCCCAGCAGGTTGGCATATTCGTTGCTCTTGAAGTCCGACATGCGCACCACAACGGGCTTGGGGTAGAAGGCAGCGGCGATGGTGGCCACGCCCTGGGCCAGCTTGTCTACAAAGTAGTCGGGCTTGTGGTCATACAAATGTGTGAGTTGGGCGATCGCCGCTTTTTCCTCATCGTCTGGCAGTTGGTCATAGTTCAGCAGCGCCAGCGGATGCACGCGAATATGGTTGGCAATGATGAACTCAAATCGGGCCAGACCCACGCCGTCGTTGGGCATCGCCGACAGACGAAAGGCCTCTTCCGGGTTGCCCACATTCATCAAAATCTGGGTGCGCGGGCGCGGCAGATTATCCAGCGGCGTTTCTTCTACCTCAAACGGCAACAGCCCCGCATAAACGCGACCTTCTTCGCCCTGGGCACAGGAGATCGTCACTTCTTGTCCAGTTTGCAAGGCCTGCGTGGCGTTGCCACAGCCGACGATCGCCGGAATGCCCAATTCCCGCGCAATAATCGCGGCGTGGCAGGTGCGGCCACCCTGATCGGTAACGATCGCGCTCGCTTTTTTCATAATCGGCTCCCAGTCGGGGTCGGTGCGGCTGGTCACCAGCACGTCGCCCGTCTGAAACGTCTGAATATCCGCAGGGCTGAGGATCACCCGCACCTGTCCCTGACCGATCATTTCCCCCACGGCGCGACCCGTCACCAGCGGTGCGTGGTGCGTGTAGGCGGTATCTTCCGTTTTTTCACCCGCTTCTCGATGCAGCCGATAGCGGCGCAGCACCGTTTGCGTCTTTTGCGACTGCACGGTTTCGGGGCGCGCCTGCACGATAAACAGTTCTCCGGTGAGTCCGTCTCGGGCCCACTCTATATCCATCGGCGTGTCGGTGCCGTGGGTCTGGGAGTAGTGGTCTTCAATGATGCAGGCCCATTCCGCCAGCTTCAAAATGTCGTCATCGCTGAGGGCAAAGCGATCGCGCTCGGCTTGCTCTACGGGTACGGTCTTGGTGAGGTTTTGCCCGTCGGTGTCGTAGACCATTTTGATTTCTTTGCTGCCCAGGCGCTTCGCCAAAATCGGGCGAAACCCCTCTCGCAGCGTCGGCTTAAATACCAGATACTCATCCGGGTTGACGGAACCCTGCACCACTGTTTCGCCAAGTCCATAGGCTGCCGTCACCAGCGCCGCATTGCGGAAGCCGCTTTCGGTGTCGATGGAAAACATGACGCCGGACTCGGCCAGGTCAGAGCGCACCATTTTTTGCACGCCGACCGAGAGGGCCACGGTGAAGTGGTCGAAGCCTTTGGTCGTGCGGTAGGAAATGGCGCGATCGGTAAAGATGGAGGCGAAGCAGTGGCGGCAGGCATCCAACACGGCGTCGATGCCGTGGATATTGAGGTAGGTTTCTTGTTGCCCCGCAAAGCTGGCGTCGGGCAGGTCCTCGGCGGTAGCGCTAGAGCGCACGGCAACGTCGGTTTCGGAACCGTAGCGGCGGCACAGCTCGGTATAGGCCTCGGCGATCGCCGTTTCCAAGTCTTTGGGAAACGGCGCATTCAAAATCAGCGATCGCGCCTTTCGCCCGTGGGCTTGCAAATTTTCCATATCGTCCACATCGAGTGTGGCCAACAGGCGGTGGAGCGCTTCATCCAGCCCAGCCTGCGCCACAAAGTAGCGATACGCATAGGCTGTCGTCGCAAACCCACCCGGCACGCGCACCCCTTTGGAGCTAAGCTGGCGAATCATTTCCCCCAGCGAGGCATTTTTGCCGCCGACTAGCGGAATGTCGTGAATCCCCACATCCTCAAACCACAGCACCAAACTCTGATCGTGCGGCATTGCGACGCTGCGTTCGGATAGCTGAACCATGAGCACCTCCTTGAGGCAACAGTGTGGAAGCAGTGAGGAGTTGGTTGCATTGTCCCCCCACTCTCATGCTAATCAATGAGATTGGAGGTGTCTGGGGATCTACTGTTGAGCCGCATTCAGAGAAATTGCCCAAGCCTAGATACTGCCTTGAGTCCGGGAAATATTAAATTGTATAATTGATTACAATT
>RFIF01000031.1 GCA_003695655.1 Cyanobacteria bacterium J069 | reverse complement strand
GTGACACACACATCATCTTCCAAGGCTGCGATCGCCTCATCGTCGCTCAAATCCACATCTTCCAACGTGGCCGCGCCTGCGCTGAATAGGGCACGGTCGAGGATCTTAATCGTGTCGGTTTTCCATTCCCCGGTGATGTCCATCACGATGTCGCTGTAGGCGGGTTTGTTCGGGTTCAGTGCCCTCACCTCATCCAGCCCAGAGCGGACGCGGCGAAGCATCCGGTCGAGGCAGCGCTTAGCCGTGGCGTCGTCAAGCTGCCCTAACTTGTCTTTCAAGTTCACCGGGTCGAGCTGGCTATACAGATAGGCGAGGCTTTCCCACCGGGGCGATCGCGTCTTGAAGGCTCCGGCCAGGTTGTCATAGTCGCTATTCGGGTTCAGGTCGATCGCCAGATTGCCGCCGTAGATGTCGCGCTGCTTATCCATTTCCAGCAGCAGGCTAGCGCCCGATACCGCCATGCCTGCAAATGCCAGCAGCTTACGACCGCCGGGTAGACTGCCCATCAGCGGAATCGCAGCCAATGGAGCCAGCCCCAACACCTTCACGGGGAAGCTTTCACGCCGCGCACGTCGAAGGCGATCGCAGTCTGCCTCAAATGCCTGTAGCTCGTCTTTCCAAGTTGCATAAACCACTTCTCTAGTCCTCTGAATAAATTCCAAGCTTTGTTGCTGCATTGATGAGGGTTTCAGCCTTGCGCGTACTGCCCTCGCTCTCTAGAACGTCGTGATAGGTGCTGAGCGCTTCGATCAGGATGTCGATTTCTGCCTGCGTCAGCTCGTCGCTGTAGGTCGTCACGTAGATTGCGTTTTCCATTGGCTAGTCCTCCGCTGGCAACGACTTTTGCAGTTGAATAAATGCCTCGGCAATCTCGCTAGGGAATGCCGCCCAAAACCACACCAGCAAGCCGCCCAGGGTGAAGCCTTGAGCGAGATACAGCCCTGAGACGATCTGTAGGTCTTGCCACCACAGCGCCCCAACAAAGATGAAAAAGGGCAGCAGCAGCCAGCCAGAGAGGGCAAGCTTGCCACCACTGGAGCCGACGCGGGTACGTGCTCCGAGATAGCGAATTGAACCCCATTGGATGGCTTGGACGGCGATCGCCAGAAAGCAGGTGCAGACTAGTAGAAACCACTGCCAGCCGTCGAAGCTGGCGATCAGCGCCTTGATGTTGTCGGCAGCAGCAGACCAGGCGACACCAGGCTTTGGCAGCACAGCGGCAGGCAACGTGCCAGCACTCAGGCTGTAAGATTCAGCCGCTAGCGCCATGCCGATCAGCAGGATCAGCATCGCCACAATCGACAGCATTGAGCGCTGAAAGAAGGTCTTGAGCCAGCTCAGGGCGAGTCCTAGAAACAGGTGCAATGAGGCAACCCCTTTGGCGATCGCCTTTTGCCCACGTTCCTGCTTTTCCAGGTAGGAATCAGAGCGGGCGGGGCTGCTGCTGGGTTTGCGCTCTGGGGTGGAGCTGCTACCCGGTCGAGGTCGCTGCCCTGTTTGAGATGCCCTGCGGGCCATTGCTCTGCGGACACGTTCGCGGCGGTCGTCTGCGCTGGTCTGGGTCGAGGTTGATTCGGTCGAGGTTGATTCGGTCGAGGTCGATTCAGTCTGTGTGTCACTCATGCTCATTCCTCCGAGCTTGCGTCATGGTGGCGATCGCCAGCGCCCCAAACAGTCCAAACCAGGGGCGATTAGCGTTGCTCTGTGGGCTGTAGGCAAACAGCAGAAACAGGGTTAGCCCTGCGACTCCAAACCAATGCGTCATCACCCCTGCCCTCGCTGCGACGTGTAGACCACAGGCGGCGCGGGCGGAATGCCGACACACTGCACCGAATCCGCATCCAGGAACACGAACCGCTGATCCTCAAACCGACCAATGCAGCGCCCGGCCACGTCGTAGACCACGCCAGCAGCGCCGACGGGCACGGGTGGGAGCTGCGGCGGCTGCCCAGGCGCGTAGCTATAACCTCGCAGCCAGTAGAACCCGTTACCGGGAACGATTTCCATCCCCACGGCAGCAGGCGACGGGGTTGGGTCTGCTGCTGCACCCGGCGCAAGGGCATCACCGGGAATCACAGCAGCAGCGGTGATCAGCGCTCCGAGGGCGCTACCGAGTAAATGGGTGTTCATGGGGCATCTCCAAAATCAGGGTGAGAAAGTGCAGCCCTGCGAGGCTGCTGGGGTCGCAGCTCAGCAGGGCGGATAGACATAGAGCGAAAATCAACAGTTTCATGGTTCAGGGCGATCGCCCGTCAAAACAGGTCACATCCGGTCAACTAGGCTTGTCAGCAGGTCATCAAGGCGATCGAGTGACGCTCCAAGCTGCTCTTGAATCGGCTCCAAAGATTCCCACACGTTGAAGGCGTCATCTGAGTCCAACATCGAGGGCTGCACCTGGGCGATCGCCGCGTCGATTTCGGTAAGGGCACGGCTGATTAGATCGACGGTCGTGATTTCTCGTACACGCATTTTTTCTCAATCCTTTTGGTGAAAGTGTTTTATTGGGGCTGATTACCGGGCTTTGAACTGTTGCACCCAAGCTTGAATTTGCGGGCGGTTGCTGTCGTCGATTCCCTGCACCGTGGGCGGCAGCAGGTTAGCAGCGCTGGCGATTCGCCATAGGCAGTCGTCGTGGTCATAGCGCCCGCTGTTTAGGCGCTGAATCTGCGTGCGGATGTAGGCGGCGTCAGTCTCGGTCATTGCGGTAACTCCATCTGTGGTGTGGTTTGGAGACTGCTGGCAACCGTCACGCCGTAGCCAAGGGCGATCGCCAGCAGCAGGATCAGGACTGCGAGGAATTGCCCTCTGCGGGCTTTCCCAGCGCCATTAGGTCAGCGAATAGGCTTTCAGCGGACTGAGTTGCAGAGGTCTGGCGATCTGCCAACATCCGGCTTTCCAGTGCCTTTACCTTCAGGTCGGTTTTGGCGGCTGCAATCTTCTCAGCTAGCGTCTGGGCGTCCTTTTCGGCTTGCGTCAGTTGTTCGCGCTGCTGTTGCACCTTCTGATCCATCGCGCTGTTGACGGCATTCAGCGCCAGGTCTGCGATCGCCACTAACTTTGTGGTGTCGGTAGCTTGCCCGGTCACGCCGTCGAAGAAACGAACCATCGCGCTGGCGTCGAAGCCCTCAGGCAAGGTGATGTCGTGCGCCTCGACGGTGGCGAGTTGACCGGGCTGGATGAAGCCGCTGGGCACGATTTCACTAGGGGAGATCGCCGCTGGTTCTGGCTCATCCTGGACTAAGCCGAAATCAGCCTTGATCAGCGCCACGGCTTCAGGGCTTAGCCCGCTGCTGGTGTCGATTCCCAGTTCTCCACAGCGGCGGTAAACACTGCTTTTAGGGATGTTTGAGAGCTGGCTGAAACGGCTTAGAGAGATGTTTTGGGATTGGGTCATGGTGGAGTCCTCAAAGATGCTTCTGGAACGGGTCAGGAACAGCGCTGGAACTGGATTGGCACGATTTGAAACGGGGCGTGGAACGGAAGAATGCGGGTTTGGAGCGCTGCGCTTGGAACGGTTTTAGAAAAATCCAGTTCCTGTACTGTTCCTGTCCCGTTCCGTTGAGTTGATGCTAGCATGAGTTCATGAACTCGTGTCAATACGAATTCATGAACTCATGAACTCTTGAACTTAAGCCAGCATGAAAGATATGCGGGATAGTGAGGTTAGAAGAATGATCAAAGGACAAGATTCGATGGCTGGTGGGAAACGGGATGACCCTGGCTACTCTCAGGTGAGCGGCTATATCCCGAAAGATTTAGCTCTGAAGTTCAAAATCGCTTGTACTAGCAGCGAAGTCACGCAGTCTGACGCGCTAGAGCAGGCTGTGAGGGCTTGGCTTGAGCTGCAAGGTTTTCCCACTGATCAAGGCAAGTAGGGAGGGACGATCGCCATGAGTGACAACCGACCAACTATTGACGAGCGTCTCGACCGCATTACTGAGCTGCTGGATGCAGTGGTAGGGCAACTTGCTCGTTTGTCTGAGCAAATGACCGTCTCGCAGCAGCAGGCGGATCAGCGTAGCGCGGCTCTAGATGCCAAGCTCGACCGTATTGCCGCCACACTCGAAAGCCAGAACCGAGCGCTAGAGGGACATATCCAGCTAGCCCAGCAGCAGGCGCAAACGGTGACGACACTCACTACGCTGGTCAGTCAGCTACTCGCAGCCAGGGCATAAGCCTTAAGCCAATCGATCCCACATCTGTGGTCAGGCTTGCCGATGTGCGATCGCCCTATTCTGTAGGGCAATCGCACATCCATAGATTCCAATCTATGGATGCAGCTAAAAAGTTTTGTTATCTCAATAGATGACCTTAAAGCCTTTCAGCAGAAGGGCTTGGCATTTTTGGATGGACTTTGACAGGTTTTTTTGATGATCACTCGGTTAACCCGCTGGGCATGGTTCTGCATCGGGCTAACCCTGGAGGTTTTGAATCGTGCGATGGAAATGTGTCGGGGTAAAACTCCCCTTTGAAACACTCAATCAATTAAGAAACGTCGCCACAGAAAAAGACATCACAATTTCTGAAATTCTGCGCGAGGCGATCGCCACATTCCTGGAGTCTTGCGCGGCTGCCGAGTCGCAAAATTGACCAAAAAAATACCCGGCAACTCAAGAGGTTCCGGGTTCTCAAAAACTTATACAACAACAATAACATGCAGAAAGTCTCGTCAAGTCGTACACCCGGCTCTGCCCAGGGTGCTTTTAAGTTCAAGTACAGCGCAAATTTCGAGTTCTGCGATAAGACCGGAGCGGACAAACTAAGTCATGCTCACGCCTGGCGACAAGCCGAGGGCAACTTCACCGACCTCGCGACACACATCTCCAAGGGTTTGCCCTGGATGCCTGCATTGCTGGATTCAGGCAGCAACCGAAAGAAGACAGCGTCCAACTATGCCGAAGTAATTGCAGCCGATATCGACGACGACTGGACTATCCAGCAGGCGAAAGACCACCCGTTTGTTGCTGCCCATTGTGGGCTGGGCATTGAATCATCCAGCAGCACCTCAGAACGTCCTAAATTTCGGCTGGTGTTTCGTCTTGCTGCACCTGGGAGTTGGGCGCAATCGCCCGCAGGTCTGGCCGGCGGCTGTCTGATCTGTTGAAAATCTACGAGACTTGGGGAGGCGAGCGGGATGGGTTTGAGCCAGTAGCGGTAGAACAGTTTCTCGCACAAGAAACCCCCAGCACCGAATGGCTGATCGGTGACCTACTGCCAGCCCAGACAACCGGAATTTTGTACGGCGATGGAGGGGCGGGAAAGTCGCTTTTTATCTATGACCTGGTAAAGGCGATCGCCACGGGTGTTGATTTTTGCGACCGCCCGGCTCGGCAAGGGAAAGTGTTGATCCTTCAATCAGATGAGCCTAGCGGCGTGACTAGAGAACGCCTCTCCACTGCTGGTTTTGAGGGCGTTCCGGCTGAAACGGTTTGGATTGAGCGTGGCTGGAAATCTGCACAGATGCGACGGCTGCGCCAGTGGTTAGAAAAATACTCTCCTGACCTGTTGGTAATCGACTCGCTGGCCGCCATCCACCGCAGCTCGGACAGCGATGAGAATGACGCAGGCTACGCCCGTTTGTTCTTTGATCTTCGCGATCTGCAAGAGAAATATAGATGCACCATCTTGGTGCTGCACCATGCAAACAAAGCAGGCGGCGCACGGGGCACAAGCGCAATTTTTGACAATGTTTCTGAGGTTTTTTATCTGCGAAAACCAGATAAAGAGGACAAAGGATTAATTGACCTCGATCGGGTTCTAGAGATTCCCAAAACTCGTGTTCCTCGCAGCACAACAAAGTTTGTGTTCAGATTGAATCCTGAAAACTATGGCTGGGAGGAACGCCCCCCGATTGAAGAGAAGCCCGCAAAACTGAGCGATCGCCTGCTGGCTTTCCTGCGTCTGCCAAATCAGCGCGGCGTCTGGGTCGAATCTGAGGAGCTATTGCAATACACCACCATCGGCGGGAACCGCGACACCATACGCAAGGCGCTGGCCGGACTAGCCCGGTCTGGATTGCTTGAGGCAGAGGATCGGCAAGGCGGTCGCGGTCGTCCTTATAAGGTTTATCGAGTGCCACCGACAGAAGGTAGCCAGCTAGTGATCGACTCTGGCGAGATGCCTGCCGACAGCGAACTAGATCAGCCTGCATCAGCGCCAGGTGCATCAGCGCCAGGCGCACCCGCGCCAGTTGCTAGTGAGTCAGAGCCACTTACAAACGAGGCGATCGCCACGCTGCGGGAAATGCTGTCCGCTGCTGAAACGGATGAGGAGCGAGACGAGCTTTTGCGAGATGCGACCGCCAGCGGGTTGCCAGTTGAGTTGATTGGAGGGGTGTCATGACGTTTGGTTTCAGCTATCTCTCGCCCTCTGGCATCAAAGAACGCTTCGATATTGACCAGCAGACCCTAGAAGCAATCGTCCCCAATCTTGAGGAAGGTGTCCATTACATCCGAACCCCAGGCGGGCATCTGCGAGTGTGTGTGGAGATGTTTGCTGACTGGCTGGTGAATCAAGACAGCTCAGAAGCTCACACCAGAGCGATCGAATACTTCCGCAACTCATTGCCCAGCACCCCTCAATCCAAGGGGCGCAAAAAGTCAGGCGGCGGCGGCGTGTAGCGGACGGACGCAGCATAGTATTTCAGCAGCGTCCTCACGTCATGCCCTAACGCCTCTGCCACGTTCACCGGGTTCTCACCCGCTTCTAGCCAGTGGCTTGCAGCGGTGTAGCGCATGGCGTAGGGCTTGCGGTAGCTAACGCCGATTGCATCCAGCACGGGCCGCCACACTCGCTTGCAGAAGTTGTTATCGTTCATCGCCCCGCCTTCTGGGGCTGGAAACACCAGGTCATCCGGATCACCCTGGCGATCGCGCAACTTCTGAGCAATGCGCGGCGGAATTGGGGCGATGCGCTGCTTTCCTCTTTTGGGTGGGCCTGGCTTTCCCCTAACGATTGTTTCGGTGACACACACGACGCTGCAAGCCTCATCCGTCAGGTGTCGCCAGCGCAGGCCGATTGCTTCAGCAGGGCGAAACCCACACAGCAGCATGAATTCCACATAGTCGGCATACAGTCGGAATTGCGAGTGCTGCTGAAACGCCTGGATGATTCGCCGCGCTTCATCTAGCGTGAACGGCTTAGGGCGTTGCTGCGGTGGAACCTGATGCCGCGCCCTAACCGCTGCCCAGGGGTCTTGCTTAACGGCTCCGATGGTTTTGCCCCATGCCCAGCAGGCAGACAGGATGCAGAGGCGATCGCGTACCGTGATGGGCTTCTGACGAGTCAGCATGAACTGACGGAACCGCTCTGCCTGACGCTCCTCGACCTCATCAGCCCGCATCTCTCCAAACACCTGAGTTAACTGGTCAGAGATGATACGGTACTTGTTTTTGGTCGAGTTTTCTAGCGCGGGGCCGTGATGCTTCAGATATTGCCGCATCAGTTCACCAGCGCTCACGCAGTCCGTGCGGCGGTCGGACAGTCGATATTTATTTAGCGTCGGATCGAGGTTATCAGAGAGCAGGTCAGCAGAGAGCAGCGCGGCCTGTTTTTCTGCAATCACCAGCCCCAGGCGATCGCCCTCAGGGATGCCCAGCGACAAGTAATGAGACTTGCCTGATCGCCGCCAGTACAGCCGCAGCCATCCATTATTCGCCTGCACCTTCACTAAACCTTTTTTCACATCCAGAACTCCAAAAGTCGATTCCAAAACTCCAAACGCCCACAGGGTAAGGGTTTAGTATTTTGGACACTGTTTTAATTCAATTCCAAAATTCCAAAGTCCAGCACGTCTAACTCGTTACGACTTCGTGTATATCCTGTATATCGCTTATCACCAAAAAATACCCCAAAACACCCAATTCTCGTAAGGGTGTCAGGGATGCCAAGAGCGTATGTACGCCAGCGCTTAGAGGCTGGAAAGCATTGCTGTAAAAGGTTCTGAGAGAATGGAGAGTAGGGGATTCGAACCCCTTGCCTCTGCGGTGCGATCGCAGCGCTCTACCAACTGAGCTAACTCCCCGATGGGCATTTGATGCATCGATGCTTCGCTATTTTAGCAGGGATGCAAGCGGACACAGGAGGCTTTTGGGAAAATCTGGCGACGGTTAGGGGGGCTGGCAATCAAAAATTCTGAACCTTTCTGCCTATGCGTCGAGCAAATTGGGAATGCCCTCACAGCCACCAGGAATCGTAGCGCGGGTTTTTGCGCCGCCCCAGGCGCAGCAGTACCACCGCAACTCTTCGGACATGCGGGCGGCATTAGTAAAGTCCGCGTCTTCAATCACTGCGCCCGTGTAGGCACCCGTGACGTAGTTGGGTGGTTGGGTGCGGCTGCGGGGCGTTGCCGTTTTGGCGGGGCCGTAAAAGAAGCGGGCGCTTTGCAAGTCTGCCCCTGCCAGGTTCGCTTCGCAGAGAATCGTGCGGGAAAAGTTGGACTTGACCAGGTCGCAATTACCCAGATTGGCGCGGATCAGGTTGGCATCGCTGAGGTCTGTCCAGCGGAGATCGGTGCCCGTCAGGTTTGCGCCTGCCAGCATGACGCCCAGATCGATGACGCGCACGCCAAAATTGCGGTCTTCTTCATAGCCGCCTGCGCCGTCGAGAATCGCTCGTCCCAGCAGGCGATCGCGCCTCAGGGGACTCAGCAGCCGCGATCGCGAGAGAAACCGAATTACCTTCGCCTTGCCGCCCGCATCGACGCTGCTAAGAATGGCAGCGGTGCGTCCGGCGGCGATCGCCCGCTCTTGGGGCCAGTCTTCCAGCAACCCTTCCGAATCCAGCACTAGCTCAGAAATACCTTGGAAGTAGGAGTCGATGGTCTGCTGTTGGGTGATCAGGTTTTGCTGGATAGTCAAGTCTTTGGAAATGACATACTGTCGCCAGGCAACATAAACCGCGATGACCGCAATCAAAATTTGCCCGATCGCCCCAAATACTTCGCCCAGCGCGCCCACGGCATTCCAGTCGAGCTGGCTTGTCCAGGCGCTGATCCAGCTTCCCACAGGGCTAAATCGTACCAGCCCAATTAGCGCCACTGTCAGCCCGACCAGCGCGATCGCCAAAATCTGCTGGCGGGTCGAAAGCAGCTCTTGAAACGCAGCATAAAGATCGTCCCAAATTACCTGAATCGACAGCAGCAGCGCCACCAGCGAGCCAACAATGCCCAACCAACTCAGGTTAAAAACTAGCCCGACCAGCGCCACGGCGATCGCCACCCCAAGCGCCACAATCATGGGGCGCTGCTGGCCTGCGGGCAAGGACTCTCCATCCGTCGCCCGCACGGGTCGATATTGGTAGCCCTGATCAACGGTGATCAGACCCCGCTCTTGTGCGCCTGCCAGCCGCGTGGTGGGGCGAGGCAGCGGAGCCGGGTCTTCGTCTTCAGTTGCCAACTCGCTAGAAGCGGGTGGGATGGGCACCGTCAGGTCGGCAGCGGCATTGGTGGACAGGCCACGCTCGGGGGCGCGAGGCTCCAATTCGGGGTCAGGGGTCATAGGCTACAGAATGCGATCGCCAACAGGGGTCTATCGCAGATTCTAGACGCAAAGTGCCAGAAGGCGAAGATATCTCTGCGGTCTGAGGGCGATCCGAGGGCGGTCTGGGGAAACTCAGTTTCAGAACGGTATAACTCAGGACATGATTATGCTGGCAAGCGGCGGGCGGGCGATCGCTGGCTCTGAGCTACGTGAGGACAGGATTCTGGGCAACGGTTCTGGGCAGCAACTCTGGGCAGCAACTCTGGAGAACTCTGGGCAAGAGTTTGCTAACAGAACAGATCTGTCAGACTTTACAATTTCGGCGGTGCAACGGAGTTGGGGGCTTCGCGCTGCACGCGTCCTTGCTGCACGGCGCTATAAAGCAGTTGCAAGGCAGTCAAGTCAGTCTCCGTTTGCAACTGAGTATTCAGCAATTGGCGAATCAAACCTTCTGACTCGACGCTCAGGCATCCGGTCTGGAGCGCGGATTTCACAAGTCGGTCAATCATAGAACCTCGTTTGGGCATGGCCAGTTTCAGGCGATTGGGGGCAAGGGATTTTTAGGGGAATTGAGTTTAGGGGGAATTGAGTTTAAAGGGGAATTGAGTTTAGGGGGAATTGAAACAACCCGAGGCGCTACACGACACCAGCACAGGTCTGATTCAAGCCTGACCCAGACTGGGTTAACGCTTTAAACCGTAGGAAGCCTGGTGCAAGTCTGATGCAAGTATTTAATATCGGAGATTTGGCGGATGAACGGCTTGACGGGGATCGCTCAAACCCGGTGACCCTAAACGCAGGTCAGGGGTGATATTAGTCACAGACAAAATGCGTCAGATTCATGGTTCTTTCGATACACTGTGGTTACTCTGGTTCAGTAAGGCGGGCGGCGCTCTTGAGCACAGCTAGCGCCAACGCTGCTGAGCGCACACCTGAACTCTTTAGACCCCTTTAGTGACTGGCTATGGATCTGGACACCCTCTCTCAGCCTTCTGTGTTGCAACTGGCGCGGGACGGAGATTTTCGGGCGATCGCCTATTGGTTAAACACCTATCTCGTCCCGCAAAACATCTACGCTCGCGTCGCGGTTGATCAACCAGGCTGGCTGTTGGTGATGGTGGAGTTTTTTCGAGAACCCGACCGCGATCGCCTCAATCGCTTTATTTGCAGTCGTCTCGTCCGGCTCAATTCTGACCTGATTCGGGGTGTGCGGGTGCTGGGGCGCGTCATGGGGTCGGCGGATATCCGGTGGGATCAGTCGTTTCGGCTGGTGGCCGACCCGGCTCCTTATATTCCTCACAATCCTCACATTCCTCAAAGGGTTGTCCAGTCCCGTCGTGCAAGGCAGGGGCGATCGCGCCGTCCGCAGCCCCTGTCTATGGGCCGCGCTCCCATAATCTTGTCCCCAAATGCCCTGCCCCAACAGGCGGTGTCTCCGGCGATGATGCCTCAAGTGGCGCTGTCTGCGAGCATCGCTTCTGCCCCCCGCGTCGGGCGATCGGTGCGTCCTCGTCGGCAGTCCGTCCCTGTGGCTGTTCCTCTAGCGCCAGGAGGGCGTCCAGCGCCAGGACATCCCGCTCAAACGGTGCGTTCGCGCCGTCGGCTTCAGTCGTCTCAGCGATCGCCCCGGCGTTCTGCCCCGCCGCCAGTTGAGGTGACGCTGCCCCGTCTAGCCCTGCCCAGCGTTCGTATTCCCAATGTGCATATCCCGCCAATTTGGGTAGAACTGCCGCGCCTCGACTGGCCGACGGTGACGCTGCCTCTGCCCAACTGGCAGTCGTGGAGTGTCGCCACGGCGCAGACGCTTGACGCCGTCCTCGATGCCGCCCTCGACACCACTGTGCAAGCCTTCAACGCCACGGTCGATCGTGTGGTAGACACGGCAGATCGGATCAGCCCGTCTCAAGTCAGCCGCATGGCTATGACGGCGGCGGCGGTGTTTTTGGTGGGCTGCGGTGTAGAACTGATGACCCGCCTCGATCTGGTGTCGCTGATGACGGGTACGCCGACGGTGACGACGCCGACCGGACGAGTGCCCGTGCTGCGGCCGGCTGCTGAGGGCGAGGTGCCCGACCCGGCCACAGTAACGCTGGCTTTTAGCAGCGAGTCGCCGTTTCGTGTGCCGCCGCTGCACGCTGCCGTGCCCAATGCTGCCGTGCCCGATGCTGCCCCTGCGCCTTTCCGCTATCCCGATGTGCTGCTGGCGCGGCTCGACCAGCCAGTGTTAGAGGAACCCAGTGCCGATCATCTGTCACAGCCGCCTCGGGCTGGGCTGACGATGGTGAATGTGTCGAGTGATCGGCAGGGCAGTGCTGCGGATACTGCTACTGCCTCAGCCTCCCAACTCAAGCGCACGCTGGATAGCCTGGAGCGACAAGGCTTGCGGTCGGTGGGGGCGGGGCGCAACCGTCGGGAAGCTCGCCAGCCTGACATTGTGGAAGTGCGGGGCAAACGTATTGCCTATCTGGGCTATAGCGATTCGGATTTGCTCCCGGCTCAGATTTGGCAGGCGGGCACCAATCCGGCGCTGGAAGAGCAAATTGCCGAAGATATTGACGCAATTCGCAGTCAGGTGGACTGGGTGGTGGTGAATTATCGCTGGGGCGATGAGCTGGCTAGCTTTCCGAGCGATCGCCAGATGCGGCTGTGTCGCTTTGCCATTGACCAGGGCGCGGACTTAGTGGTGGGCTACCATCCGGCTGTGCTGCAAGGGGCCGAGATTTATAAGGGACGGGCGATCGCCTATTCCCTGGGTGACTTCATCTTTCAGCCGCAAACCCCCGACGGCTCGGCGGCAGCAAAGGACAATGCGGCAAAGGGCGACTACGACACTGCCATGCTAAAGGTGTCGCTGCGCGAGGAGCAGATGCGGCTGGAGTTTTTGCCCGTGCAGGTGAAGCAAGACAAACCAGCGATCGCCCCTATTGGCCAGGGACAAGAAATCTTGCGCTATTTAGAGCAGGCTTCGGCGCTGTTTGACCAGCCTTTGAAGACGCCGATGATTCTCGATCGACAGGCTCCCCTCCCGGCTGCCACCGACGCGCCAGCCGCCGACGCGCCAGCCAAATCCTTCACCGACGCGCCCATCGACCCCGGCGACGCCCCCAGCAATAGCTTCATCGACTATTCCACCGACGAACCTGCTGCTCCCACCGAAGCCGACGGGTTGCCAGAGCGCAAAGCGCCTGAACCTGCCAAAGCCATTTCCAGCCCAACCGCCGAACCTGTTGTTGCACCAACCGAAGGCACGCCCGCTGCCGACGCGCCCATTGCCCCCGTCGCAGAACCCGTGCCCGCTGCGGATGCGGATATAGACGCATCTAGCCCGGAAGCGCTGCCCGAAGCCTCTGCCGACGAAACTCTAAATACAGAACCAGCAGCCGATTCTGCCGGGGATGACGCGTGGGTTGAACACTAGAGGGCGATCGCAGTTCGGGTTAACGCAGGCGATCCCCTGGTCGGCGGCTGATACGCTACGCTGTTCCCACCAGCATCCAGCAGCCTATGCGTTCCCTCACCTCCAATCCCCAACCCTTAACCCCAAACTCCCAATCCCTTACTCCTAAATGGGCTGCGGGTGTTTTGCACACTGCCCAGGAGTTTTCGCCAACGCCCTTGACCGTTCTGGAGGGTCAGATTCCCGTTGCACTGCAAGGCACGCTCTATCGCAACGGCCCCGGACGGCTGGAGCGGGGCGGACAACGCATGGGGCATTGGTTTGACGGAGACGGCGCAATTTTAGCAGTGCGGTTTGGCGGCGGCGCGGCCACGGGCACCTATCGCTATGTGCAGACGGCGGGCTACCAGGCAGAAGCAGCAGCAGGACGGCTGCTATTTGGCAACTATGGCAT
>RFIF01000327.1 GCA_003695655.1 Cyanobacteria bacterium J069 | reverse complement strand
GTGGTGGCGATGCCGCGAATAAACTGCCGCTGCCCCAGCGCAAACAGCCCCGCCACGGGCACCGTCACCATCACCACCGCCGCCATCATCAGCGACCAGCGATTGGTAAACTGCTCCTGAAACTCTGCCAGCGCCAGTTGCACGGTTCGCAGTTCAGGGCGAGTGGTAAACACCAGCGGCTTGAACAGGTCATTCCACTCGCCGATAAAGGTGAACAGAAACAGCGTCACCAGGGCCGGGCGGGCCAGGGGTAGCACCACGCGCCACAGCACTTGCAGGCGGGTTGCGCCATCCAGCGTGGCGGCTTCTTCCAATTCCAGGGGAATGGTTTCAAAAAACTGCCGCATTAGGAAAATGCCGAAGCCATTGACCGCCGTAGGCAAAATCAGCGCACCGTAGGTATTGATCAAATGCCCTGCCTTGAGCACCAGAAACATCGGAATTACCAAAAGCTGAAACGGAATCACCAGCGTTGCCAGCACTAGCCCCAGCACCGCTTGCCGCCCCCGAAATTGGAACCGCGCCAGAGCATAGCCCGCCAGCGCTGAGGTGACAATTTGGATCGCAGTGACTGCCAGGGCAACGAGGGTGGAATTGGCGATCGCCAACAAAAAGTGTCCCTGCGCCCAGGCCTGGCGGTAGTGCTCCAGCGTCAGCCCCACCTCATTGCCAGAGGGCTGTAATGAAGTCCACAGCACCACGCCCAGGGGCAGCAGCATCAGCCCCGCCCCGACCGCCAGCAGCACCCCATTCAGCCACAGCCAGAGAGTAGGAGCGTTCAGAACTAAGGGGAACCGAAAAGCTGGCATGGCGTCTCGTTAAAAGTTAACAAGCAAAGGAAACCATCAGAAACGCAAATCTAGAAAACTGCCATAAAGCAGGTTGCCTAAAAGGTAGATTCCCGAAAAGTAGATGCCCGAAAAGTAGATTTCCGAAAAGTAGATTTCCGAAAGGTAGATTTCCAAAAAAGTAGGCGTTTGGGATAACACTATACCTCTGGAGTCATGCCTAAACATAGAAGTAAATCTATGATGCCAATAGGTGTGATCTAGACTTGAGAACTGCTCAGTTTGACATTTTCACCCCTAAACCCAGTACAGTAGAGATTGGATATATCTTAAGTTAAGCAAACTAGAGTATTGGTTTCTTTACAAAATTGTCGCCAGGTATGGGCTTCTGTTGGGATGTTCCACAGTGGCAATCAGGTGGCAATAAAGTAGGTGGCAATAAAGTAGGTGGTAATAAAGTGGCGATAAACTGATGGCAGCAAATTGGCGACCGTGGGCGGTTTAGCCCCGCTCTGCCTTCTTGCTCTCACCTCCTTGCTCTCATAGTTTGACTTGACTTGATCCCTTTGCCCAAGGGTTCCAAGCGCATCTAGTTTCAAACGATGCCTGTGAATCACTTTTTTTGACCGTTCCGACACTCAGTCAGGAGACCGACTTTACTATGCCGCAGCTTGAGCTTACCCCAGAACTCGACTATCAGAGTGCCGTCTACAAAGATGCCTACAGCCGCATCAACGCCATTGTGATTGAGGGCGAAGAGGAAGCCTTCGACAACTACCAGCGCCTGGCAGTGCTGATGCCTGACTATAAAGAGCAGCTCATCGGCCTGTCGAAGATGGAAAACCGCCACAAGAAGGGCTTTCAAGCCTGCGGACGCAACCTGGCAGTGGAGCCAGACATGCCGTTTGCGAAGGAATTTTTTGCCGATTTGCACCGCAACTTCCAGGACGCAGCAGCCCAGGGCAAAATTGTCACCTGTTTGCTAATCCAGTCGCTGATTATCGAGTGCTTTGCCATCTCCGCTTATAACATCTACATTCCGGTGGCGGATGATTTTGCTCGCAAGATTACCGAAGGTGTGGTGAAGGATGAATACCTGCACCTCAACTTTGGCGAAGAGTGGCTGAAGGCGAACTTTGAAACCGCTAAGGCGGAGCTAGAAGAAGCCAACAAGCAAAACCTGCCGCTGGTGTGGCGGATGCTGCAACAGGTGGAAAAGGACGCGAAAGAGCTGGGCATGGAGAAGGAAGCCCTGGTGGAAGACTTCATGATTAGCTATGGCGAAGCGCTGAGCAATATCGGCTTCACCACCCGCGACATTATGCGCATGTCTGCCTATGGGCTGTCGGCTGCCTAGACGGCTCAGGTTTGAGAAACCATTAGAGCAAACAAAAAAGCAGCGTGGCGTGAGGCTTGGTTTCACAACACGCTGCTATTTTGGTTTTTTGCGTCGTTTTTCCCGGTTTTAAGAGGCAGAGGCAGCGCTAGAGCTGATCTAAGCTGTGCTGAACGGCGCTGCGAATCGTTTCTGTGAGCGTGTTGACGGTGATCATTCGGTCTTGAGCGTAGCGGTCTAGATAGAGCTTGAGATTAATGGGGTCGCCCAGGCGGAGAATGACCGTGCGATCGCCCTTGGGAACGGGTTGGTCGATGCCAAAGACGGCTCGTTCCAACCGGATGAGCGTGTCGAGAAATCGCTCAGGCGTGGGGTTTGCGGCTACGTAGCCGTCGTAGATCGCGTTGAAATTGAGCAACTGGGCGGCGGCGCGGGCGATCGCCTCTTGGGTGCGGGGTGGGAGATTCTCGGTTTGCGCCTCTAACTCCCGCTGAATCCGATAGACCCGCTCTCGCAGCGGATCATGGAGATTGGGCGGGATTTGCAAGCTCTGTTCACAATAGCTGAGGATGTGGTTTTTGACCTGCTGGATGCGGTCATTGCGCGATCGCTGCACGGTTTCGGCAATGGGCAGCCCATAGTCGCGCTCAAAGCTTAGCAGCACCTGGTCGCCCAGCACCAACAGCCGCTCATACCAGTCAGCGCTGCTGGGAAACACCCATAGCGCCTGTTCCAACTGCGCCAGGGCCCGCTCGATCGCGGGCGTCATGTTGCCGATGTAGCGATATTTCAGCGCGACCGGCACGGCGTATAGATCCTCTAAGTCTTCGACCGATTTTCCCTGCTTGACCTGGCGCTGCATGGCTTGCAGCGCTAGTTGCACCGCCCCCACCCGAAACGGCATCACCGTATCATTTTGAAACGAGAAGCCCCCCTCTGGAAACATCACCAGCCGACAGCGGGGCTGCGACAGGATGTCTAGCGTTTTCATCATGCTATGGCGATCGCCCTGACCCCGCCGCACCGAGTAAGCCCCCAAATGCTGCAACAACCAGCCCGTTGCCCCGCCAAACCGCTCATAAGCAGCCAGATAGTGAAACGGCTGCCGCCAGTATGCAGACAGCAAAAACAGAGCAATCCAGTCGTAATGGGTCGGATGATTAGACAAAAGCAGCAAGCGGTGGGGCTGGAGGGCTTGCAATTTTTGAAGACAACTGGGCTGCACCTCTAGACGCATTTTGTAGCGATGTTGGGCGATCAGCGGCGATAAACGCTGTGTCGCCCAGACCAGCAGCGGCGACAACTGGGGCGGATAAAAGTCCGGCATGGGGGAGCAAGCAGGGGCAAGCAGGGGGCTAAACGGACACGCTGGGATTAACCAAGCGCCTCAAGAACGCCTCAAGAGCGCCTCAAGAGCGCTTCAAGAGTGCTTCAAAGGGTTCAAGAGACTGGATGACGCGCCTAGCTGGGTGGAAAGAACAAAATCGGGTGCCAACTGCGGCGGAGCAAATCGCCTGTAAAGCTAGGCACCGACAGTTCCACCAGCCGACCGACGGTTTTTGAGGAAGCGGCGATCGCCGTAATGTCCACGTCAACCGCTGTTTCGAGCGCCTGCGTGACCGCGTTGCCATTCGTCACAGTCATCGTGGTTTTGATGCCCAGCGCTTCTAGCTCCTGCTTGGCCACTTCCAGTCGCTTCACGGCTTCTTCCTGCTTGGCTTCTCGCAAGACCGGATTGCGACCCACATCATCAATTGAGGTAAACAGCAAGGCGCACTCTAGCGTGCCTGCGGGGCGGTTGGCTGCTAGCGCCTTGACCTGCTGAAGCATCGCCTGCCCGGCCTCGCTGCCATCATAAGGCAACAGCAAATAGCGGAAGAGATGGCGAGCGCGCAGGTCTAGCTCTTCTTCGGTGTAGGCCGAAATAAGCTGCGGACGCAGGATGAGCAGCGGCACACTGGATTGTTGGCAAAGCGAGACGGGCGTGCTACCAAATAGCTTTTCCTTGAGCAGCCCATCGCCGGCTGTGCCAATAAAGATAATGTCGCTCTGATATTTTTTACGAGCTGACAGAATATGCTCCACAGGCTTGCCCCAGGCGACCTCGACCTGGACATCCACACCAGCGGGAACCTCTCCCAGCAGCGACGCAAAGTGTTCTCGGGCAGCCACAAAGGGCTTATCGGTTTCTCGAGGGATTTGCCCTTCGGGCACCGGGATTGTATGCAGAAAAGCAATGTGCTCTAGTCCGGCGGCGGCCAGGCTGGGCACAAAGCGGGCAAAGCGATAGAGTCCGTCTTTAAAGTCAGTGCAAATCAGAGCACGCTTAAACATACGCGATGAGGATGTCGCTAATAACTGCATCGTGAGCAGTTGCTGCCCAGCAGGCGGGAACGGCAAAAACTCTACCCAACCCTACCATCTCAACGTAAAAAACTCGAACTCATTTCTGGTGCGATCGCCTTCGGGCACGTTATCCATTCACCTCAGAACCCTTGAAGAATCGACACTATCGTACCCACCCAGGCGAACCAGGCAGGGGCGGAAACCCCCGAGCACCCAATGTTTTACCGACCATTGATGACAGTCGCCCGGTCTAGAGAATAGATGGCGCGATCGCCTTCAGCCATTGAGATTGCTAGGCATTTGCGGTTGCGGGAGGACGAGCGGCGCGATCGCGCTGGGCTTGCTGTCGGGGTGTCTGAAGGCACCACCTGAAAAGCGTGACAGAAACCCGAGTCCAAACGCTAGTGAATCAATGAATCGAGCCAGTAGATTGAGCGGGCGATCGCCGCACCGCATCCATCCCAATCAGTAAACATAAGTAAACAGCAAACCTGTAACATAGCTAACATAGCGGCAAATTTGCCCAGACCAGCGGCGCGCAGGAGAAGTAAATTGAACTACTGGCAGCGAGGCCAAAACCTGCGGAATCACGCCCTGTCGAGCATTTCAAAGACTGTTTGCATGACAAGCGTCTTAATGGCGATCGTTTTGAACGGCAACTGTAGTGATGGCCGCAGTGACGACTGTAGACGCAAAGCTTGATGGATTAACTTGATGGATTAACTTGATCGACGAGCAACTTTTAGTACAACTTGCGGCAACTGAGCGAGGAAACTAAACCTTAAATTATCCGCCTTAAACTTAGCTTCAGATCGAAGGATGGGATCGAGTGGACGCCCCGGCATCCCCAGCTCCTTTCCCATAGGGCAGGAATCGAGCAAGAGAGGGAGGTCGCCTACTGCGACTGGGCGGCGGTTCTAGAAACCTAGAACTGTGACCCGCCTTCAATTCCCCATTGATGCTTGAGCAAGGTCTTGTAGGTCGCGTCCTTGAGCATCATCTGTTCGTAGAGCTTTACCAGGAAGTGCTGGGCCTGCTCGCGACTCATGTTTTCCACCTGGGTTTCAAACGATCGCAAGCTGAACTGCTGCTCTAGAGAGAGTTCAATTTGTCCGCTCATTGCAATTCTCCTTAAGACTGAGGTAAACAACGTCAGAAGCCGAACATAGTCTGGAATTTTAGTCTGGGATTTCCAGCTTCTCTTGAGTTCTACTCCGATGTGGGATTCTTCGTAGCATTCCCAGAGAGTGCTGTCTAATCCCATTCTATTAAAAAAGATAACAATCGTTTGACAAAATGCACAGTCCCCCCTGGACAGATCTTAAGAGCATCACTGGGCCTCAAGCTGACTCTGGGTTGTGGGCTTGCCGAGCGATCGCCCCCTTTACTATTCACCCTGACTAATTCATCCAATCAGTGCATCGACTGGTAGATCGATATTCCTTGACCGATGACTCCGCTGCGAGTGCCGCAGTTGGATTGAAGTACTTGTAGCAAGTGAAGAAATGTAAAAAAGTTCGATTTGAACATCCTGAAGACTTGACAAAAAACACGCTGTGCTGAGCTGCTTATATGCATTCATCAGCATGACTTTGGCAGAATACGCAAAAAAAGGTTAAAAAAGTCTGGATCACGGGTGCAGTCTGTTCATGAAGGGCGGCATAAAGCCTAAAAATTGCCGGAAAAAGGCAGAAAAAGCAAAAAAATGGCGATCGCCCTGATTTTCGGGCGATCGCCATTCTCTAATCTGCCAAATCTCAAACCGTTGAGGAAGTCTTGCTTAGATCCAGTTCACAAACTTCAGGTTTGACAAAAACCTGTTTGCAATGGAGTTCTAACCGATATAGTCAGCTTCGGCTTCAAGCTGGCGAACCAGCGACTCATCGCCTTTGGCGCGAGCAGCTTCCAGACGACGCTGAATATTCTGACGCAGGTTTTCGTGGTGCATTTGTGCAGCCTGCGCGCGCGAAACTCGATTTTTTCTGTTTTGTCCCAGCATTTGCAATTCTGATGAGGTTGATAGAGAAATACTTTCTTTAGAATAACACTGCCAAAGATAAACGGTAGCTATTGCTACAAAAATTAGGAATTCAGGCTTCACTTAAAAGACTGTCGAGGTTAGGTGCGATATGTAGTAGAAAACCGTGAACCCTGCTGCGCCTAAGCTCAATCTAAAACTCGATACCGGGCTGTGCCTTGATCCCCTGCTCTCGAAACGGATGCTTGACCATTGTCATCTCTGTAACCAGATCGGCCCGGTCGATCAGCCCTTGCGGTGCGCCGCGTCCGGTCAGGATGACGTGAGTCTCGTCGGTTTTTTGCGCCAGACCAGCCAGCACCGCTTCCAGATCCAGGTAGCCGAGCTTCATTGCCACATTCACCTCATCCAGCAGCACCAGCTTCACGTTGGGATCTTGAATGTACGTGAGGGCAGTATCCCAGGCTTCTCGCGCTTTCTGGATGTCGCGATCGCGGTCTTGCGTTTCCCAGGTAAAGCCTTCGCCCATCGCGTGAAACACAAGCTGCGGCGAATCGCCCTCCGTCCAGGGTTGCAGGACGGTTTTTTCGGCTGGCTCCCAGGCACCTTTGATGAACTGCACGATGGCGACACGATGGCCATGGCCGAGCGATCGCAGCACCATGCCCAGCGCGGCCGTGGTTTTGCCCTTGCCGTTGCCCGTGTGGACGATGACCAGTCCTTTAGTGAGCGATCGCTCAGCCAGGCGCTGCTCCTGCACTTCTTTGCGGCGCTGCATCTTGCGGCGATATTGCTCGTCGCTGAGTCCAGGGGCGGTGGCTTCCTGGTCGAGCTGCTCGGCTTCTTGGTCGGCAGCGGGCGTGAGGGCGGGGTTGGCGGTCATAGGGTAGAGGGATAAGGGATTCTGAAAAGTGCACCTGGAAAATGCACCTGGAAAGTGCGCCTGAAAAGTGCACCTGGAAAAATGCACCTGGAAAGTGCGCCTGAAAAGTGCACCTGGAAAAATGCACCTGGAAAGTACAAAAGTGGCGAAAGTGGCGATCGCTTGAGGACACTTCTTCAGGACACTTCTTCAGGACACTTCTTCCCAAGAGAGCGCATAATCCACAAAATTAGCCTTTTCCAATCCTAAAGGATGGCGGATTGCCCTGTGAATGTTAACTTTTCTAGCGCGATCGCCCCCACCATCCACACCCCCACAAACCACCAGAGCGTTGCTGCACCCTCATTTCTTCCAAATCTCTGACCGCTCAACTTTTAATCCTTCAGTTTTTTTAGCACTGAAGCTTTAACCACTTCTTAGCCTCGCAGTAATCGCCGCTTTAACTCGTGGTGATGTACTTAACAATGGCATGACCCTGATCCTTTAAGCCTCAAGAGAAATCCCCCCATGAGTCAAGACTCTCAATCTAAATCTCCGCTGCGAGTGTCCCGCCGATCTTTTCTAGGGTGGAGTGCCGCAGGCTTTAGTAGCGCGATTCTTGCGTCCTGTACGCAATCCACCACGGCACCGACGGCCTCTCCGGCAGCCAGCGCGGCAGGCGGTGCGTCTCCGGCAGCTAGTCCAGCGGCAGGCGGGCTTCCCCTCACCGCAGCCGAAGCGGGCGGGCTAGAAGCCATTATCGAAAAAGCCAGGGCCGAAGGCGAACTCTCGGTTATTGCTCTGCCGGATGACTGGGCGAACTATAAGGAGATGAAGGCCAGCTTTTTGCAAAAATATCCCTTCATCAAGCTGAATGACCTGAACCCGGATGCGAGTTCCGCCGACGAAATCGAAGCCATCAAAGCCAACCAGGGCAACAGTGGCCCCCAAAACCCCGACGTGATCGACGTCGCCTTCAAGTTTGGCGAAGAAGCAAAACAGGCAGGCTTGCTGCAAGCCTACAAAGTAGCAACCTGGGACACAATCCCGGCGGCGCTGAAGGACTCCGAAGGCTTTTGGTTTGCCGATTATTACGGGGTCATGTCCTTTGAGGTCAACACCGACGTCGTGAAGACGCTGCCCCAAGACTGGAGCGACCTGCTAAAGCCGGAATATCGGGGACAGGTGGCGCTGGCAGGCGATCCGCGCAAGTCGGGTCAGGCGATCAACGCTGTGTGGGCGGCGGCGCTGGGCAACGGCGGATCTTTGGAAAACCCAGGGCCAGGTTTAGAGTTCTTCAAACAGATGAACGCAGCGGGCAACCTGCTGCCGGTGATTGCCAAGCCCGCGACGATCGCCAAGGGAGAAACCCCGATCGCCCTGCGGTGGGACTACAACGCCCTGGCCAACCGCGATGCCACTGGCGGCAACCCCGAAATCGCCGTCATCCTGCCGAAAACGGGACTGCTGGCAGGCGTTTATGTACAGGCAATTAGCGCCTACGCGCCGCGTCCCTATGCCGCCCGTCTGTGGATGGAGCACCTGTATTCTGATGAAGGTCAGTTGATCTGGCTGAAGGGCTACTCGCGTCCTGTGCGCTTCGACGACTTGAACGCCCGCAACGTCATCCCCGCCGACCTGAAGGCGAAGCTGCCTGATGCAGCAGTGTATGAAAAGGCGGCGTTCCCGACTGCTGCCCAAATCACCCCCGCCAACGATGCCATCACCAAGGATTGGGATAGCGTAGTCGGCGCTGATGTGAAGTAACATTTGCCTGATCGCCGTTGCTGTACAACGGCGATCAGATCTAAAAACGCCATGACGCTGGTTCAACCGCTGAAATCTATTGCCTCTGTGGCTAAGGGCGATCGCCCGTGGGACTGGCTGGGGCTGGTGCCGTTCTTTGCCTTTGCGCTGGCGTTTTTGGTGCTGCCAGCGGCGTCGATTGCGGTGCGCAGCTTTCAGGACAATGCGGGCCAGTTTACTTTGCAAAATATCCTGGATTTGCGGCAGCCGAATATTGTTGCAGCCTATGCCGTGAGTCTGCGGCTCAGCTTTGTGACGGCGCTGGTCGGCGGTGGGCTGGGGGCGCTGATGGCCTACGCGGTGACGGCGGGCGGCTTGCCGGAGAAAGTGCGATCGCCCCTGGTCACGTTCTCCGGCGTCGCGTCCAACTTTGCGGGCGTTCCCCTGGCCTTTGCCTTCATCGCCACGCTGGGGCGGCTGGGGCTGCTGACGGGCTGGCTGAAGGGCGCGGGCATCGACCTCTACGCCCAGGGGTTTAACCTCTACACCTTTTGGGGACTGGTGTTCACCTATCTCTATTTCCAGATTCCGCTGACAATCCTGATTTTGGTGCCCGCCTTTGACGGGCTGCGGCGCGAATGGCGCGAGGCAGCAGAAAACCTGGGCGCAACTTCCTGGGACTATTGGCGGCAGGTGGCGATCCCGATTTTGATGCCGTCGCTGCTGGGCACGATGATCTTGCTGTTTGGCAATGCCTTTGGGGCACACGCCACGGCCTACGCGCTCACAGGTGGACAGATTAATTTGGTAACGATCCTCATCGGCGCACAGATTAGCGGCGACGCCCTGCAAAATCCCGGCTTGGGCAATGCGCTGGCCCTGGGCATGGTGGTCATTATGGCAGGGTCGATCGCCCTCTATTCCTGGCTGCAACGGCACACGGCGAGGTGGGTAAAGTGACCGATACTTCTAAGCGCGGCAATCCCTGGGCGTGGCTGTGGCTGCTGATCGGTACCCTGTATTTCGCGATCCCGCTGATCGCCACGCTGGACTTCTCGCTGCGGGCGCAGAAGGATACCCTCAGCCTTGCCGCCTACAGCAATATTTTCAATGATCCCAAGTTTTTTGAAAGCTTTACCTTTTCGGCACTGACGGCATTGGCGGCGATCGCCCTCAGTTGGCTACTGATCGTGCCCACCGCCTATTGGGTGCAGCTCCGGCTACCCCGGATGCGCCCGGTGATGGAGCTGATCACGCTGCTGCCCTTCGTCGTGCCCGCCGTGGTTCTAGTCTTCGGGCTGATCCGCACCTACAGCACCACGCTGCTAAACACGCGCACAGGCGGCTGGATCTTGCTCACCGCCGCCTACGTCGTCCTCTCATTTCCCTATATGTATCGCGCCGTGGACACCGGGATGCGGGCGATTAACGTGCAGACCCTCACCGAAGCCGCCCAGAGCCTCGGCGCAAGTTGGCCCACTATCATCCTGCGCGTCATCTTCCCCAACCTGCGCGTTGCCCTGCTCAACGGAGCTTTTATCACCTTTGCCATCGTCATGGGCGAATTCACCATCGCCGCCCTGCTCGCCCAGCCCGCCTTCGGCCCCTACATGAACCTGCTCGCCAGTAGCAAAGTCTACGAACCCTCCGCCCTTGCCGTCGTCAGCTTTGCCCTCACTTGGGGAACGATCGGCATCGTGCAGGCTTTGGGGCGCGGGAGTGGCGAGCAGTTGGGCGGGCCGCGGTGAGTGATGGGGTGATGGAGTGTTGGAGTGTCGGAGAAGGGCGATCGCCCTTCGTGATAAACCGCATCAATGCTTCAACTAACCCCTCAAAAGCACCCC
>RFIF01000326.1 GCA_003695655.1 Cyanobacteria bacterium J069 | reverse complement strand
GGGGCAGGATGAGGAGCGGGTGGGCGGGGTGGAGGGCAGCGAATTTTTCGAGGAGGTCGGCTTGTTCCTGGAGACGGGCGGAGTCTTCGGGGGTGCTGTCTGCGACAATCCGGTTGACGACGATGCCGCCGATGGGAATGTGCAGCTTGTCCAAGGCTTCGAGAAACCGCCGGGTTTCCAGATAGCTCATGGGTTCCGGGATGGCGACGGCGAGGCAGGCAGTGCGGATAGCGTCTTGCAACAGGGCGCGCCCGTTGGCTAGGCGGGTCTGCATTTCTGCCAAAAAGTCATCGGCTTCATCGACGGTGCGCGCTCCGGCGAAGGTCTGCTGCATCACCCGGTGCTTTTCCTGAAACAGGCTGAGGGCTGCGAGGAATTGATCCAAAAAGTCCATCAGCCCAAACAGGTTGAGCGTGTGTCCGCTGGGGGCCATGTCCACCACGATGCGATCGCTGTCCCCGTCTTCCAGGATGCGCTGAATCTCCAAAATGCTCATCAGCTCATCCAGCCCAGGAAAGCCCAAATCCCACACGGGGCTAAGGTCTGCGCCCTGCACAAAGCTGCCGCGTTCTACCAATAGCTCCAGCACGGAACCATAGCGGGCTTTGAATTCCGTTAGCAGCGCCACCGCATCGAGGGCGCGGGTTTGCAGGTTGGGCAAGTCAGGGAGCGATCGCGCTTCGTCCGTCACCTCCGTTAGCAGCACATCGCCCAAGGAATGCGCCGGGTCAGTGGAAATTAGCAGTACGCGCTCGTCGGGAAATCGCTTGCCCCAGTGGCGGGCGATCGCACAGGAAAGCGTTGTTTTGCCCACGCCGCCCTTACCGCTGACCATCAGCAGACGCACAGAGTCAAACGAATCGAATGAACTCAATGAACTCATGAACTTTTCAATTCCTGAACGTAACGCTGTATTACACCTGCCGCCTACTCGTTAGGGTTCCCCAAGCAGTGGGATGACTAAATGAAGAAACGTGACCAATCCGCCAAATTGGGGCGATCGCAACCATGAGCGACCTGTTTAAGGGATTTGAGCAACTGCTAGAACTGGCCAAAGCCCTGGAAGAAAAAGCCGCCAGCGGCGAACTCAAGACCGACGTGCAGATCCACAGCCGTCCGCTGAGCAACATCCCGCGCCAGGGCAATATTCCCCGGACTGGCAGTCCCCATACTGGCGGCCCGGTGGGCGGGGCTGGCGTGGGAGTCAGCCGCGATCGCCCCACTCCCGCACCGGACGCGACGCCGCCCGTCGAGCAACCCGGAGACGCGCCTGCCGCCTCGCTGCAAGATCTGGGCGGACTGGGCGAGGTGCTGCGGGAGCTGCGCGAGCATGTAGAACTGCCACTGAAGCGTCCTGACCTGCTGAAAACGCTGGGGCTGGAGCCGACGCGGGGCGTGCTGCTGGTGGGGCCGCCGGGCACCGGCAAAACCCTGACGGCGCGGGCCTTGGCAGAGGAACTGGGCGTCAGCTACATTGCGCTCGTCGGGCCAGAAGTCATGGGGAAATATTATGGCGAGGCCGAATCGCGGCTGCGGGGCGTGTTTGAGAAAGCAGCCAAGTCTGCACCCTGCATCGTGTTTATTGACGAAATCGACAGCCTCGCGCCCGACCGCGCCAAGGTGGAGGGCGAGGTGGAGAAACGGCTGGTGGCGCAGCTTTTGAGCCTGATGGATGGCTTTGCCAAGTCGCAGGGGGTGATCGTGCTGGCGGCGACGAACCGGCCCGACCACCTCGATCCGGCGCTGCGCCGACCCGGCCGGTTTGACCGAGAAGTGCAGTTTCGCGTGCCCGACCGCGATGGGCGGCTAGAGATTTTGCAGATTCAGACCCGCGCCATGCCGCTGCAAGGAGTGGAATTAGGGGCGATCGCCGATCTGTCGGTGGGTATGGTGGGCGCAGATCTAAAGGCGCTGTGCCAAAAGGCAGCGTATCTGGCGCTGCGTCGTCAGGTGCCCAGCCTCAGCGGCCCCATTCCTGCCGACCTGCACGTCACCCAGACCGACTTTTTGCAGGCGGCGCAGGAGATTCGTCCGTCGGTGCTGCGGTCGGTGGAGGTGGAGTCGCCGGACGTGCGCTGGGACAACATCGGCGGGCTGGAGAGCGTCAAGCAAACGCTGCAAGAATCGGTCGAGGGGGCGCTGCTCTATCCCGACCTGTATCAGCGGACGGGGGCAGCGGCTCCCAGGGGCATCCTGCTGTGGGGGCCGCCGGGAACTGGGAAAACCCTGTTGGCAAAGGCAATCGCCACCCAGGCCCGCGCCAACTTCATCGCCGTAAACGGGCCCGAACTGCTGAGCAAGTGGATCGGCGCGGCCGAGCAAGCCGTCCGGGAACTGTTTGCCAAAGCGCGCCAGGCGGCTCCCTGCGTCGTGTTTGTGGACGAAATCGACACGCTGGCTCCGGCGCGGGGCAGCTTCCAGGGCGATTCGGGCGTGGGCGATCGCGTCGTGGGCCAGCTCCTTACAGAACTGGACGGCTTGCAGGGCTGTGCCAACGTGCTGCTGGTCGCGGCCACCAATCGCCCCGACGCCCTCGACCCCGCGCTAATGCGGGCCGGCCGACTCGACCTCCAGCTTAAGATCGACCTGCCGGATGCTGCCAGCCGTTTAGAAATTCTGACGGTGCACAATGGCGATCGCCCGCTTTCCCAAGTCGATCTGGCTCACTGGGCCGCCCAAACCGACGGCTGGAATGGCGCAGACCTGGCTCTGCTGAGCAACCAAGCCGCCCTGCAAGCGATCCGCCGCCACCGGGCTGAGGGAAATCCTGATGCCAGTGCGCTGTACATTACGCAAGATGATTTTGCGATCGCCCATGCGCTGATTGCAAGCCAGAAGAGAACAATAGAGGAATAGGCAGACAGCCTTGCTCAGGCTGATAAGGTGCAGAGTCTCAGGGGGCAGGGGTGGAACTCCTGCGCGGGGGCACCGCCCCCACATCATCCTCGCACTACGGCGTCGTCGTCAGCACCTTATCTTCCGTCGAAGTGGCTTCCGGGCTGTTGGCCTCTGACGGGGGAACCGCTTGCCAGAACTGAGGCAAGCAGGTCGCCCAGTTTGCCAGAATGTGCTGGGCTTTGGCGCTGCCCGTGCGCTCGGCGTGGGCTTTGATCAGATCCTTAAGCTGCTGTTCGCCGACGGCACTAGTGACGCGCTGGATTTTGATAATTTCCGGGTTCACCTTGCTGGGGAAGCTGCCGTCTTCGTCGAGGAAGTACGCCAAGCCGCCCGTCATGCCCGCGCCGACGTTGCGCCCCACTTTGCCCAGCACGACAATCACACCGCCCGTCATATATTCGCAGCAGTGGTCGCCCGCGCCCTCGATTACGGCGCGACCGAGAGAATTTCGCACGGCAAAGCGCTCGCCCGCCTGTCCGCTGGCAAACAGGGTGCCGCCCGTCGCGCCATAGAGACAGGTATTGCCGACAATCACGTTGCTGGCCGCGTCGAAGGTGGCGGCTGTCGGGGGCTGAATGATAATCTCACCACCGTGCATTCCCTTGCCCACATAGTCGTTGGCTTCGCCTGCCAGCTTTAGCGTCATGCCGGGTAAGTTAAACGCGCCAAAGCTCTGACCGACGCTGCCCTGCATTTCCAGCGTGATCTGTCCAGCAAAGCCCGTGTCGCCATACTGCTTGGCGATCGCCCCTGAGACTCGCGCCCCCACGCTGCGATCGGTATTGACCACACCAACGGACTTGGTGAAGCTGGTTTGATCCTGAATTGCCGCCTGGACTGCCGCATCTGCCAGAATTTCGTCATCCAGCACCGGGCCATTGCTATGAACCGTTTCGTGGCTCAGCCAGTTCCGGTCTGTGCGGGTGTCGGGCAGGTTGATCAGGCAGGACAGATCCAGCGCCCTGGTCTTGGTCAGCGATACGCCATCGCGCACCTTCAGCAGGTCAGCGCGGCCGATCAGCTCATTCAGCGACCGATAGCCCAGCCGGGCCAAGAGCGATCGCGCTTCTTCGGCAATGAAGTAGAAGAAGTTGACCACATGCTCCGGCGTGCCGGGGAAGCGTTTCCGCAGTTCCTCCTTCTGGCTGGCAACGCCCACGGGGCAGTTGTTGGTGTGGCAGATGCGCGCCATGATGCAGCCTTCCGCAATCATAGCGATCGAGCCAAAGCCAAACTCTTCGCCGCCCATCAGCGCCGCCATTACCACGTCCCAGCCGGTTTTGATGCCGCCATCGACGCGCAACAACACGCGATCGCGCAGACCGTTTTCCATCAGCACGCGATGCACTTCGGTCAGTCCCAGTTCCCAGGGGCTGCCCGCGTGTTTGATGGAACTCAGCGGCGATGCGCCCGTGCCGCCGTCATGTCCAGAAATCTGGATGATGTCGGCGTTGGCCTTGGCCACGCCTGCTGCTACCGTGCCAATACCCACTTCCGACACCAGCTTCACAGAGACTTGCGCCGCTGGATTGATCTGGTGCAGGTCGAAAATCAACTGCTCCAGGTCTTCGATGGAGTAGATATCGTGGTGAGGCGGGGGCGAAATCAGCGTTACGCCGGGTTTCGAGCGGCGCAGCATGGCGATGTAGGGGCTGACCTTGGGGCCAGGAAGCTGACCGCCTTCGCCGGGTTTTGCGCCCTGCGCCATTTTGATTTCGAGCTGCCGGGCACTCATCAGGTATTCCGGCGTCACGCCAAAGCGACCAGAAGCGATTTGCTTGATAGCAGAGGTGGCGCGATCGCCATTCTTCAGTCCTTTCAGGTGGGGCAGCGTGGGGGAAAGCCCGTCACCGCCTACATCCTCCAGCACCTTATAGCGCACCGGGTCTTCGCCGCCCTCGCCAGAGTTCGACTTGCCGCCGATGCGGTTCATGGCGATCGCCAGAGTTTCGTGCGCCTCCCGCGACAGCGCCCCCAGGGACATACCGCCCGTGCAGAAGCGCTTGACAATATCGGTGACAGGTTCCACTTCTTCGAGGGGAATCGAGGGGCGATCGCTCTTGAAGTCGAGCAGGTCGCGCAGCGCCGTCAGCGGGCGTTCTGCCAGATACTTCTGATACAGGTCGTAGTGGTCGTAGCGTTTGGCATCAACCGCCTTATGCAGATGCTTTGCCATTTCGGGACTGTTCATGTGATATTCGCCGCCGGGACGATATTGCACAAAGCCCATATTTTCCAGCTTTTTGCTCGACAGCTCTGGGAAAGCGCGGCTGTGGAACGACAGCACCTCATTCGCTAGATCAGCCACGCTCAAGCCGCCCAGCCGCGAAGCCGTACCGTAGAAGCCAAGGTGCAGCAGGTCGCCGCCAATGCCAATCGCCTCGAAGATCTGCGCCCCGTGATAGCTAGAGAGCAGCGAAATCCCCATCTTGGAGAGGATTTTCAGCAGACCCGACTCGACCGACTTGCGATAGTTTTGCTGCGCTTTTTCGATGGTGATGGCGTCGATTTTGCCACGCTCCATCAGGCTCTGGGTCTTGGGATCGGCGTACCAGTGGCGCACTGTTTCAAACGCCAGATAGGGGCACACGGCACTGGCTCCGTAGCCAATCAGGCAGGCAAAGTGGTGCGTACTCCAGCACTGGGCCGTGTCCACAATCAACGACGCCTTCATCCGCAGGCCCTGGCGGATCAGGTGGTGGTGGACTGCGCCCACAGCCAGTAGCGGCGGGATGTAGCTGGTGCTGGCCTCCAGAGTCGTCATAGAGCCGTCGGCAGCGAGGCGATCGCTCAAAATCAGCACCGCCTTGCCCGATCGCACCGCCGCCGTCGCTTTCTGGCAAAGTTCGTTCACGGCCTGTTGCAGCCCGTCGGGCCCGGCAGAAATATCAAACAGGGTAGGCAGGTTAGCGGTTGCAAACTCTGACTGGCGAATGAAGTCCAGCTCTGCGTTGTTTAAGACGGGCGACTTGAGGCTCAGTAGATGGGCATATTCTGGCTTTTCATCCAGCAGGTTGCCCCGTGCACCCAGCTCCATCGTTAGCGACATCACCAGCTTTTCGCGCAGCGGGTCGATGGGCGGATTGGTCACCTGGGCAAAGCGCTGCTTAAAGTAGTCGTAGAGCAGATGCGGCTTTTCGGACAGCACCGCCAGAGGAATGTCGTCGCCCATGCAGAAGGTCGGCTCGCTGCCCTTTTGCGCCATATCCTGAATCACCATTTCCACATCTTCGGAGGTGTAGCCGAAGGCAGTCTGGTGGCGCAGCAGGGCCACGCTATCCAGGTAGGATTCCGTCGCAAAGGGTTGTGGCTCCAGGTCGCGGCGATTTTGCTTTAGCCACTCGCCATAGGGCTGCGCCTTGGCCACCCGCTGTTTAATGTCCCAGTTTTTGATAATTTCCTGGGATTGCAGATCGACGGCGATCGCCTGTCCCGGGCCAAGTCTTCCTTTCTCGACAATTTCGGCTTCTGGCAGATCCACTACGCCTGCTTCCGACGCCACGACAATGTAGCCGTCGCGGGTAATGGCATAGCGAGCCGGACGCAAGCCGTTGCGGTCGAGCGATGCGCCGACCTTCTTGCCGTCGCTAAACACCAGCAGCGCCGGGCCGTCCCACGGTTCCTGGATGCCGCTGTAGTATTCGTAAAAGTCTATGATTTCGGGATATTCTGCCAGATCAGGCTGATTGTTATACGCCTCCGGCACCATCATCATCAGCGCCGCCAGCGGGTCGCGCCCCGATCGCACCAGCAGTTCCATCACGTTGTCCAGGTTGGCAGAGTCGCTGTTTTCCGGGCGGACGGTGGGTTTCAGGTCTTCCAGGCGGTTTCCCCAAATGGGATGACCCAGATCGGCTTCGCGGGCCACCATCCAGTTGATGTTGCCCAGCAGCGTGTTGATTTCGCCATTGTGTGCCAGCAGCCGCATCGGCTGAGCCAGCGGCCACTTGGGCATGGTGTTGGTGCTAAAGCGGCGATGGTAGGTAGCAAAGGCGCTAGTGTAGAGCGGGTTTTGTAGATCCAGATAAAACTCGCCCAGCACGGCAGAGCGCACCATGCCTTTGTAGACAATTGTGCGGTTCGAGAAAGAGCAGACATAAAACTCTTTCAACGCTTCGGCGTGCTCGCCCTGGTAATCGGCCAGCACGGTCAGAATGCGCTTGCGGGCCCAGTAAAGGTCGCGCTCCAGGTCGTCGCCAGAGTCAGCCGACTCCACCAGCACTTGCTCAATCTGCGGTTGGTTTTCTCGCGCCTGAATACCCAATACCGCCGGCTTGACGGGCACCGGACGCCAGCCCAGCACCTTCAGCCCGCAGTCTCCTAAAACTTGGGTTGCGATGTCGCGGGCGATCGCCGCCGCTGCATCAAGCTGGGGTAGAAACACCATGCCCAATCCCAAGTTTTCGGCGGCCGGGGCGGTGATTCCCGCGGCCCGGAACCACTCATTTAGCAAGTCTCTGGGAATTGCCGTCATCAGCCCTGCGCCGTCGCCCGAGTCGCGGTCAGCACTACAGCCGCCCCGGTGTTCCATGCAAGACAAGGCAGTCAGGGCTTTTTGTACCAGGTCGTGGCTGGCGTTGCCCCGTGAGTCAGCAATAAACCCAACGCCGCAGGCATCCCGCTCTTCTACTAGCCACGGCTGACCTGCATAGCCCGTGGTTTCCTGACCCATCCATTGATTTTGGTTCACGCCCATACCACCCATAGCAACTTCCAACTGCAAGACCTGTCGTTTAACAACCCTAGATTGAACTTGATTCCTCGACCCCAAAACCGATAAAAACCGCCCCAGACCCTCACAAAATGCTTGGGACAATGCTTGGCAAACTTCCAGGCTTTGAAAACTCCCAGCGGTGTGGTCTGGGAAGCAGGCTGAATCACCTACCCATAACGCTCAGAGGAACAGCATTAGAGGGGGCGCATTGTTTAGAGGGGGCACATTGTTTCCAACTTTTTCCAACTTTAGGTTTCCAACTTTAGATTGTTTCCAACTTGAGCTAGAAAGACGCTGCCGACCCAGCTAATCCAG
>RFIF01000325.1 GCA_003695655.1 Cyanobacteria bacterium J069 | reverse complement strand
GGGTGATCGACCTTGCCTGCCAGCCCAATCAGCAGCGGCTTGGCTTCGTCGAGCTGGAAGCCAGTAAGGGCGATCGCCCGCCCAATATTCAGCGGCGTGCGTGTCTTGTCGGCAATCAGGTCAGACGGCGTGGTGACGCCCAGCAGCGCAAAGGTAAGCCGTCCTGCATTGTGGCAAGCCCGCAGCAGCGCAAAAAAGTCGTCAGTATTAAACGACAGGCTGAGGATGCTGTCGATTTCATCCACAAAGATGACGATTGGCTGCGGCACCAGCGCTGGCAATGTTTCTGTGAGAAATTCTCCCAGCCGATTTACTGGCGACAGGTCTTGCCGCTCGGCCAGCCATTGCCGCAGAGGAACTTGTTTGGCAAGCTGAAAGCTCCGCAGCAGACGCATGATCAGATCGGCATACCACTGGTCGGGCGTGATGTCGCGGCTGCCAATGCCCGACAAGTCCACCACGCCGCAGCCCCAACCTTCTGCCTGGAGGCGTTGGGTCGTCCGCACGCGCAGGCTAGATTTGCCCATCTGCCGACAATTCAGCACATAGCAAAATTCGCCCGCCTTGAGCGCTCGATATAGCTCGTCATCGGCCTGTCGCACGACATAGCTGGGTGCGCCAGCCGGCAACCTGCCGCCAACCTGATATTCATAATCAGCGGTGGAACTCATGACGACACCAGTTGCAGAGCATTCATCACCAGGGGCGGGCGACAGCTAGAGCAGCGTGTAAAAAGGGAATTTACAAAATTTTGAATCGAAACGTTTTGACATCTCCAACCAGTATTAAACGATTTTCTTACTTCGGCAACTAATTGTATCGATTTAGCGAAAAGCAACCGCCTCTAATCCCCAGCCCCTAACCGCTGACCCCTAGGGGCTGTCATCAATGATCGACGAAATTTAGGGTTCTTAGGAGTTTCAGCCCCTGGCCTGGTTTGTTTGGGCGAGCGCGATAGTGCTGATTCCTCAAGGGTTCTGTGGTGAATTGATGACGCGCCCTAAGTCTCAATGGCAAAGGCGGCGGGGTCGATGTCCCAGTTGACCCAACGGGCGGCAGCGCGGGCAGACTGCATTCCCGGCGGCACGCGGATGATATGGGTGTGGCCGCTGCTGGGACAGGTCATTTTGAGCAGCAGAAATGGCTCGACTTGGGGATGAGTGGGAATGATACACAGCTCATATTCGCGCCAGCGGTCGATGGGTTGAGCGTTGAACTGCTCCAAGATGCGCTTGTAGCCGAGTTGCTGAATCAAGAGTTGGCGCAGAGTAGCGTTGGTTTCCGTTAGCAGCCAGGCGGGTTCCCATTCGCTGGGTCGCCGCTCTCCATATTGGGTCGGTAGCAGGGTGCCGTGGTGGGCATAGAGGCGCAGATCTGCTGAGATAAAGGCGGGTTCTGCTTCGGCGTGGAGTCGCTGCTGCTGGTCTAGCTGAAACTGGCGGGGGCGATCGCCCACCCAGCAGGTCTGGTCGCCAGCAATCACATAGCCACAGGCTTGCAGCAAGTCCCGCAGCGCCACCCAGCGTTCCGTATCCACCGGGCAGCCCAGATCCGCAGAGCAAAACTCGATCAGCGTGAGATAGGGAGCCAGCACGCTGAGATCGAGGGCGATCGCCGCGATTCGCGGCTGCCCTATTTCCAGCCGGATTCGGCGCGGAGAGTGCGTTTGTGACCAGCGCGGTGGGTCGCTGTCCTGCAACTTTCGCCAAAGCATGTGCTGCTGAGACTGCCACGGCTGAAATAGGCGGCGGCTCAGAAAGTCCCGGACAAAATCGGGACTGCGAATTGGCGGTGTGGGGTGATGGATGCAGTCTGCCCAAATGGCTTGCAGCAATGCTGGCGAAAGCTGCTGAGTTAGCGATTGGTATTGAGATAAGATCCAGACTTGCCAAAAGCGAATCGAGTCGGGCAATAGGTGAACCGTGCCATTTAGCGGCAGTGATGCAGCCTGAGTAAAATAAGGTGCGGCATGTCTGGATGTTGGGCGGGGGCGGGAGGGACGAGATTTTTCCTGATACTTCAGAAAGTAGCGATCGCAGGATTGGTGCAGGTCATCCGCCAGGGTTTTCCAGACCATCATCAGCAAGCCAAATCCGATCACAGTGGCGATCGCTCCGTAAAACAGCGCTTCTACCAGCCGCTGAATGGATTCAGGAATGGCGTAGCGCACTAGCTCAGCACCCAAAAAAAACCAGAACCATCCGATAAATAGCCCACCAGCCAGCAGCCCGGCCAGACTGATCACCAGAATTATGCCCACCTCCATTACACCATTCAGCAACCCAATCAGCCGGAGCCGTCGCTGCCCGGCCGGGCTATAGTCCAACGCATCTCGCAGCAGGTCAAGCCAGCTTGTGTAAATTTTCACCTCTGGCAGAGGACGCTGAAAGGCGGCATAGAAGTTTAGAACACGCTCGGTTACTGCTTGCGGGTCGATGGGCTGGGTGGAATGGGCCAGGTCAAACCACTTTTGACAACGGGCAATTAAGCGCGATCGCCCTGCTGAAGTCAGGGACAATTCCCGTATGAATGCGTGATCTGAGGACATAGAAATCAGTCAGGTTTTTTTAATTTTGCGCTTTAGTCAGACACGGGCCGATACGTGGGCCGCGGAGCGGGTGCTTGTCGTTCCGTGGCGATGTATTCTCGCTGGATGCGGACTTGCCAAAACCCCTGCGGAATCTCGATGGGGCCGTGTTCTTCATGCACCAGGTTGGCGATGGGCGATCGCACGTAAAGATACCGTGTACCGTCGCGTTCATATAGCTCGGCGTCGCCCTCCGCAATGCGGTGACGGTGCCCGGTGACTTCGCCTTCCGCCAGGGTAAGGTGGGGCAGCTTTCTTACTTTTTCTAGCTTGCGAGCTAGTTCGGGTGTTGTCTCGGCAGGCGAAAGATAAGATAAAATCACATCGCCCTGGCGAATGGGCTTCATCGGGTTCATTGGGTTTGGCTCCAGTGGCTTGCGCTTCTGAAGGGGCCTATTGGCGATCGCCCTGCACCTATGCACCTTTTTGCCAGAAGTTTGCTAAAACGTTGCTGGTTTCTGCAACGATTGTTCGGTCTTTTGTGCATCTTGATTTTGCCAGAAATCATTCAAGAAATTATTCAAGAAATCATTCAAGAGCGTAATTCCGATAGGATTTGTATCCATACAGCCATTCACCAACTCACCGCAGAGAGACAGCACCTATGGGTCATCATTGGCAGCGCGATCGCCTCCAGCAGTGGCGCACTGCACACCGCGCCATCCTTGCCGGGGCGATCGCCCTCCTGGGCATTATT
>RFIF01000030.1 GCA_003695655.1 Cyanobacteria bacterium J069 | reverse complement strand
GGGTTAGGGGTCAGGGGTCAGGGCTAAAAAAAGGTGCTGCATCTAGCTTGACTGATTTCGACTTTGGTTTTCGACTTTGGTTTTCGACTTCGGTTTTCGACTTCGGTTTTCGACTTCGGTTTTCGACTTTGTTAATTGACAAAACAGTCGACGCGCCCAGCTCAAAGCCGCACCGGCCAAAACCCGCCGGAACCTCCGGCACACTATGCAGGCACACTATGCGAGCGTGGGTGGAACGATAAAATCTAGAGTCGGCGAAGGCCGACCTTAAAATCTAGAGTCGGCGAAGGCCGACCTTGCCCTGCCAGCGACGATTTCAGTCGCTATAGACAGTCATCAGCTTTTGTGAACTTCACAGTAAACACAAACCGCTGTCCAGCTTAGGCTCACAGCGGCTCATACGGCTGATATGAAAGTTAAAGAGACAGCTTAGAAGGACTAGCTTAGAAAGACTAGGGGAGCGCAGAATTGGCTTGGGCGCTGGGCGCAGATGCCTGAGCGCCGGTTTGTCCGCTGGGTGGAGGAAACACCGCAGACTGCACGGCTCCGGGTTTGCCGATGGGCTTGGCTTCTTGCTCGTTATAAGAGACAATCACGCCGCCCGCATTGCCTGCTCGAATCCGCACTTCGCGATCGGCGGCCCAGGTGCGCTGTGTACCGGCTTGCAACATGCCTTCAAAGTCAGTGCGTCCGTCCACCGTTACCCGGAGCCAAGACTGCTCGCGCAGCGTGACATCCACTCGCACAGGCTTAGCAGGGGCAGAGGGTGAAGGGTTGGGGGAGGGGCTGGCGATCGCCACAGGCTGAGCAGCGGGCGATTGCCCCGGCTGTGCAGTCGTAGAACTGGGGGCCGCTGTTGGGGATGATGCAGTTGTAGGAGGCGCAATCAAAGCCGGGGTGGGAGAGGGCTGTTTTGCAGTGATTGGCGTCGTGGAACGGCTCCAGACATAGGACAACCCGGCGATCGCAGCCGCAATCAGCCCGACATAAGCCAGATACAGGTGCAGCGGTCGCAGTTGGGCTTCGGGCGTCTCTTGCCAGGAAGGCTGTAGCCCAATGTTCTGTGGCTCCAGCGGAAACTCCTCGGAAAAGGCGTGGCCGTCCAGCCCCAGCGCATCGGCATATCGCCGCAAAAAGCCGCGGATGTAGACGGGTTCTGGCAGTTCTTTAAAGTCTCCAGACTCAATGGCGCGAATGACTCGCGGCTGAATCATCGTTCTGGCAGACAATTGATCGACCGAGAGCATCTGGCGCTCCCGAAGCTGGTGCAGTTCGTAGCCTAACTCTGCTAGCTTCAGGACTTGCTCTTGCTCTAGTGGAGAAAGACCCTTACTCATGGCATCCAGCACCTTATGCTCCTCACTGTGACATGACCCTATGAGACATGACTTGATGATCAGGTCAGCCGCTGCGGGCCTAACATCATCCTCAAAAAGCCAGCTCCGATCGCCCCTCAAAGGGTTGACTTCGGATACAAGCATCTTACTTCAAAATCCTATTGGTCTAAAGGGGTTTTGGTGAAGTTGCGGGTCTGCGCATCTAGAAAATCCTGGAGCGCAATTAGCTCTGGCGAAGTCAAAGGACGGTAGCGCCCAACGGGCAATCTCCCCAATTCAACTGGGCCGATCGCCACTCGATGCAGCGCGATTACCGGGTGCCCCAACTGCTCCGCAACTCGGCGGATTTGTCGATTGCGCCCTTCTCGCAAAACAACCCTGAGCAACGTCTGGGTAGAACGCTCGTCGATCGGCGTTACCTCAGCCGGAAGCGTTGGCCGACCGTCGAGCCAGACGCCCTCTCGCCAGTGGCGCAGCGTTGTTGGGTGGGGGTGTCCTGCGACCCACACTTCATAGGTTTTTGGAATGTGATGGGAGGGATGGGTCAGCGAAAAGGTGATGGCACCGTCGTTTGTCAGCAGCAGCGCCCCGGTAGAGTTGGCATCGAGGCGGCCAACGGGATGCAGCCCGCTGGCTTGGCGCAGGTGGGCCGGCAGCAAGTCCAGCACAGTGCGTCGTCGCTGTGGATCGTCACAGGTGGACAGGACACCCGTCGGCTTGTGCAGCAGCAGATAGAGTAAGTCTGGTCGCGCCTGGGGTTTGAGCAATTGACCATCGACTTCGAGGCGATCGCCCGTCAAGTCTGCGGACTGCCCCAGCGTGGCTACCTGCCCATTCAGCCGCACCCGTCCCGCCAAGATTAGCTGCTCGGCCTGGCGACGAGACGCAATCCCATATTGGGACAAAATTTTCTGAATCCGCTCAGCCATAACTCATCCCCGGATTGCCCCCCGGATTACCCCATTGTTCTCCGGAGCGTTCACTCGCCTGTCCGGGTTCTCTAGATTGCCCGGATTGGCTTGCTCTGAATTGGCTTGCTCTGAATTGGCTTGCTCTGGGTTGGCTTGCTCTGAATTGGCTTGACCTGAATTGGCTTGACCTGAATTGGCTTGACCTGAATTGGCTTGATTGAGGTTGGCTGGCAGAGACTCCAGATCTAAGTGCTCTTGCGGGAGCCAGATCCGGAGCCAGCCGCCACCCGTTTTTGGATGGTTGCTGGCTAGCACGATGCCCTGGTGAGCTTCCACAATTTGGCGCACAATGGAGAGTCCCAAACCGCTGCTGGCGCGGTGATTTCGGTCTGCATCGGGGGGGCGAGTAGTGCCCGAAGTGCCAGAATCCCAGGTGCCCGACCCTGAGTGGTGGGTGGGTAAGCGCGATCGCGCTGGGTCGGCTCGATAAAACCGTTCAAACACATGGGGCAAATCCTGTTCGGCAAAGCCCGTTCCTGAATCGATCACCTCAAGCCAGACGCCGTTGCTGCCCCTGGTGCCACCTTCCCCCTCGGCTTCCCCAATGCTGATGTGAATATCAATGACCTCCCAGGGGGGGCTGTACTTGATACTGTTATCAATCAGGTTCATCAGCACCCGATAAATGCGGGCTTCGTCTATCTGTACGGGCAAAAAATCAGGGCCGAGATAGCGCAACTGCAACTGTTTTTTGCGCGATAGCGGCTCCAGGTTGAGCCAGGCTGACTGCACCAAGTCGGGCAGGTTGACCCGGTTCAGATGAAGGCACTGGGACGACTCCCGGTCGATGAGCGCCAGATCTAGTAAGTCTTGTACCAGATCGCTAAGGCGCACCGATTCGCCAATCAGCCGATTGACCCAGCCCTGAAGCGGCTGATCCAGACGAGTTTGCAGGGTTTCGGCGATCAGCCGGATGGAGGTCAGCGGGGTTTTGAGTTCGTGGGCCACGTCCGATGCCCAGCGATCGAGCTGCTGCTTGAGCTGCACCGACTCTTGCCGACTTTCCAAAAACACGCCAACATGCTGCTTTGGCATGGGCACGGCATAGCCCCGCAGCATGTAGGAGCGCTGACGGGTGAGCTGCGATAAATCCTGGCTGACCGGATAAAACACCCAGTCTTCCTGGCAGAGGGTTTTGGAATTGCGAGCTTGCTCTACCAGAGCGTCGAGTTCGTAGGAGCGCACCAGTTCCAGCAGCAGGCGGGGGTTTTCTGGCGTACTGACGGACATCTCGCTGGTCATGCTTAAGAGCGATCGCGCTTGCTGGTTACACCAGACCAACCGATTTTCATCATCCAATTGCAGATAGCCGACCGGAGCCGCATGCAAAATAGATTGATAAGTTTGCACCTCCGACTGCAACTGCTGCTGGATACGCTGCTGGCGGGCAACGGTTAGCGCCAGTTGGGAGGTCGCAGAAAAGGGGGAGGTTTCTACGTCGGCTGTTTGCAGTTCCCGCAGTAGGCGAGTCAGGCGCTGTCTCTGGCGCATCTGCTGCCAGCACAACAGCCCCAGCCCGATGACCAAACCCAGCAAGAAATCGAGAATACCCACCGCAGATCCCCATCAAAGGTCGCCATTGCCACGGGCAAAACAGTCGCCCAGACGGACTGTGTGTTATCTGATTGATCCGGTTGCCTTAATCTTGTTGCTTAATCTATCGAGCGATCGCCCGGTTGTCATCCGCAGCAAAATCTGGATCGTCGCTTGTAGCGTTTTGACTAGCCAAAGCGATAGCCAAACCCGCGCACTGTGGTGAGGTATGCGGGACGGCTGGGATCTAGCTCTAGCTTTTCGCGCAGCCAGCGGATATGTACATCTACCGTTTTGCTGTCGCCCATAAAATCGGGACCCCAGACCTTTTCAATGAGCTGTTCGCGGGACCACACCCGGCGGGGATGGGTCATAAACAGTTCTAGAATGCGAAACTCTTTGGGAGAGAGATTGATGGCCTCGCCCCGCACTGTGACGCGGCATTCCTGCGGAAATAGCGTAATGTCTTGAAAGCGCAGATTGCTGTCGCTGAGCTGGGGCTGGGTCTGGCGATGGCGACGCAGCAGCGCCCGACAGCGGGCAACCAGCTCCCGCATCCCAAAGGGCTTCGTGAGGTAATCATCAGCCCCCACTTCTAGCCCCACCACACGGTCGGTTTCGCTGCCTTTGGCGCTGAGGATGAGAATCGGCACCGTGCTGCCGTTGTGGCGGATCAGACGACAGAGATCTAGCCCATTTACGTAGGGCAGCATCAAGTCCAGGATGATCAGGTCAATCTCAGAATCTCCATAGTCGCTGTCGTCGCTGCGGTTGATAATGTCGAGGGCGGCGCGTCCGTCTTCGGCTACAAGGACTTCGTAGCCTTCGTCACTGAGGGCGAGTTTGACAGTTTCTCGAATGAGTTCTTCGTCTTCGACCAGCAGCACGCGACCGAGTTTAACGTCGGTCTGAAGCAGTTTGCTATCTAGGGCTGGGGTGTCTTGAATGGTGGAGCCCATGAATTTTTTGGGTTGAGCATCAGGCCAATCTTACCAAATTGGCACAAGCAGATTGGTGGCGATCGCCCAGGGAATTTGAAGGAATTCTTAAATCCTGCTTAAACACAAATCCTGCTTAAACACAGTGCGCGATCTCTACCCCAATTTTCACGACCCCAATTTTCACTCGCCGCAGCAGCGATCGACGCCCAGGCTATCGAGCAGGAGATCGCTGACCGCATTCGCCACGGCAAATTCGCTATAAAAGCTGCGTGAAAAATCAAACGCCTGCATTTCTGTGACTAGGGCAATCACCAGGGAACCCAGGTCGGTTTCGCCTTCCATCCGATGTCGCACAAACACCTGAGCAGCGCGACGGGCGATCGCCGCATTTACATCCTCAGGCAAAAACTCTTCATCGAGCCAGCGATGCAGGGCTGCCTGGAGCCATTCACCCTCTTGCTGGGGATGGGTCGCCAATGGCAAGGTTACTGCTGGAATCGGTTCAGCCATAGGTAGAGTCTCGGAACGCACGGGCACCCCATCAGCGCCTGATCACCGCTGGGCGTGTAACGCTAAATTAGCACCTGGAGTGTCAACGATGGGTCAGCGATCAGGATGGGTCAGCGATCAGTAATATTGAGGGATGATCTCGTTTCAGTATGACTCAGTATGACATTGAGGCGATCGTCCGACGCTATGCCCAGGGATATTTCTTAATGGCAGGAGACGCGGACGAGTCGCTGGGCTGGTATTCGAGCCAGCAGCGGACGCTGATCCCACTGGATGAGCGGTTTCGCTATCCGCGATCGCTCCAGCGAGTGCTCAATCAGGAGCGCTTTGCCGTAGCGATCGACCAAGATTTTGCCGCCGTGGTGGAGGGCTGCGCCAACCGCGACACCACCTGGATTTCGGCCGAGCTAAAGACGATTTATCACGAGCTACATGCAGCAGGCTATGCTCACAGCTTTGAAACCTGGCAGGGCGACGAGCTGGCGGGTGGCGTGTTGGGCATTGTGATCGGCGGCGCGTTTATCGGGGAGTCGATGTTTTACCGCATTCCCGACGGTTCCAAGGTGGCGCTGGTGAAACTAGTGGAGCGGTTGCGCGATCGCCAGTTCACCCTGTTCGACGCGCAGATGATGAACCCCCATCTGGCCAGGTTTGGAGCCTATATCGTCAGCCATCGCGACTATCGATCGCTGCTGCAACAAGCGTCTCAGCTCAGCCCCCGCTTGCAATAGCCACACCGACACGGGCGCATGTGGGGAACCCCCTGCCGCTCCCATGAATCATATTCACCTGTATTCAACTGCCGCTGGCTACTTTAATCTGAGCGGAAAGAAAACCTGCAATCGGGCGACTCCCAAAATCATGCCGTGAGGGGATGGAGCGATTAGGGGTTCACGCGATAAAAGATGAGGCGATGAAACGCTTCAAATTTTTTCAAAAATCCCAACTCCCGTAACCTTTTCTCCAACCTTTCACCGCTCTTCCTGCTTCACCCTTCCTGCTCCATCCCTGCGGCAACTATTCTCTACACCCAATAACATCCTTCCTCTTTATGTCTACTCCCGGAAAACTCGACACCACTTTTAGCAACGACGGCAGAGTCACCTTTGGAATTGACGGCACTGACCAGGCTCGCAAAGTGCTGGTTCAGGCAGATGGCAAAATTTTGGTGATTGGCGACAGCAGCAACGACTTTTCGATCGCGCGGCTAACGGCAGAAGGCTCCCTCGACAACAGCTTCAATAGCCGGGGTACGGCCGTGCTGGACTTTCGCGGCACGCAGGTGCTGCGCGATGCAGTGCTGCAATCTGACGGCAAGCTGATCCTCGTGGGCGATAGCGACAGCGATTTTGCCGTGATTCGCCTGAACCTGAACGGCACGCTCGACAATTCCTTTGCAGGAGATGGCAGCCAGTCCACTAACTTTGGGGCAACCGAAACGGCTCGCAAAGTCTTGCTGCAAAAGGACGGCAGAATTCTGGTGGTGGGTGAAAGCACTAGCACCTTTGGCTCCAGCAGTTTTGCCGTGGCGCGCTATCGCACCGATGGCTCCCGCGACACTAGCTTTAGCAGCGACGGTCGGACTTCGACTAGCCTGGGGGCGACGGCGCTGGTCAATGATGCGCTACTGCAAGAGGACGGCAAGCTGGTGGTGGCTGGCGGTGATGGCTCTGCGTTTACGCTGGTGCGCTATCGCACGGACGGCTCCCTTGATCGGGATTTTGGCGATCGCGGCATTGTGCGCACTCGCATCAGCAACAATGGCGTGGTCGGTTTCTCCGTTGCCCAAAAGGTGCTGCTGCAACCGGATGGCAAGCTGTTGGCAGTCGGCACCAGCAACGACGACTTTGCGCTGATTCGCTACAACAGCAACGGTTCACTAGATCGAAACTTCGGGCGATCGGGCGTCCGCACGACCGATTTTGGCGGCTTTTTCTCGGCAGTGGATGCGGTCACGGATGCCGTATTGCAGCCCGATGGCAAAATACTGGTGGTGGGAACGAGCGGCGGACAGGTGGCACTGGCCCGATACAACCCCAACGGCAGCTCGGACGACAGCTTCAGCGGCAACGGGCGACAGACCACCAATCTGGGCAGCAACAGCACGGCGAAGAAGGTGCTGCTGCAACCCAACGGCAAAATTTTGGTCTTAGCGGTGAACAATGGCAATGCGGTCTTGTTGCGCTACAACAGCAACGGTTCGCTAGACAACAGCTTTGACGGTAATGGGCGCGTCACCACTGACCTGGACGCCGCCGACAACAACGCCGATATTGCGCTCCAGCCTAATGGCGATATTGTTTTGGCAGGCACGGATGTCGATTTTTCAGATCGCGATTTCTCGGTGCGGCGCTATGTGGGCGATCGCATTGACGTGACTCTGGGCACGCCCATCGAGCCGATTGATTTTACCAACGGACTGCCCGGTGTGACGCGCAACGGCACCGCCCGCAACGACCGCGTTTTGGGCACAGGCGGCAACGACATCCTGCGCGGCAAGCGGGGCAATGACATTGTGAATGGCAAAGCTGGCAACGATCGCCTGTTTGGTAGCGAGGGCAACGACAGCCTGATCGGGCGCGACGGGCGCGACGAACTGATCGGCGGCAACGGCGACGACACGCTGCGGGGCGGCAAACGCGGCGATATCCTGATCGGCGGGCGCGGGGCCGACGTGCTGACGGGCGGCCAGGGCGCAGACATGTTTGTGTTTAATAACTTAAACGAAGCCGGGGATCTCATCTCTGACTTTACCGCCCAAGACCGCATCGACCTGCGCGGCATTTTTCGCCGCCCCAATTTCTCTGCTCCCAGCGCCTTCGCCCAATACAACCAGTTTCTGCGCCTGGTGCAAAATGGCAGCAGCACCGAGGTGCAAATTGACAGCGACGGCAGTGGCTTGAGGCTAGAATTTACAACGCTTGTAACCCTGCGAAACGTGCCTTTGAGCAGCGTCAGCGCCCAGAGCTTTGTGATTGCCTGAGTGATTGCCTGAGTGATTGCCTGAGTGATTGCCTAACCGCCAGAATCGCAGAGAGGTTGTTCTCTAGCGGCAAATTTGCGCTACGCTCTGAAGCGATCGCCCCATGCGGCCGTTCCCTCCCAAGGGTGGCTGAGCCGGGCGATCGCTGTCTTGCTGCAACGGTCGCCGCAACCACCCATCGGGTAAAATAGTACAAAAGTACTTAATCCAAATTCCCCCAAGCCCTATGGTGCAATATACTCTTGCTCAAAGTCCCGACGTAATCCTCACCGTTTCTGGCAAGGACTCGGCCAAAGCCCGCGACAAAGCCATGGATCAACTCATCGAGCTGATGGAGTCGGGCAACCTGCCGACCGACCTCTCCGATGGTTTTGGGCCGCATCAGTTTATCGAAGTAAAGGAGCCTGTGTTGGCAAACACCGAAGACGAAGACGCAATCACCCAGGCAGTGCAAATCCTCAGCAACCTGGCGACGCTGAAGCTGCGGGTACAGGCATCCCGCACCGAAGCGCTGAAAATCCGCACCCAAATCGACACGCTGTTTACCGACGAAGTGGTCAGCGAAGATGAAATCGCCAGCCTCAAAGAAGGCTTTAAGGTGCTAAAAACCTACGCCCAGGCAAATCTCCGCTATCGCGAAGCCCGCGCCCAGGCAGAGCAGGCCCGCACGGTGCTGGATCAGGCGCTGAAGTCGGAGGGGGAGAAGAAGTGAGGGGGTAAGGGGGTGATGGAGTGTCGCCTCTAGCTTGGGTGTTGCTTAAGTCTGGGCGGGGGTGGTGGAACGCGCTGGCGATCGCCCCAAGTTCTCTCAGAGTTCTCTGATCAGAGTTCTCTTAAGTTCTCTTAATAGAAGCTCGGATAGAGCGGCATCACCTCAGCGCTAACACGGGTGTCGATGCGCTGGACGAGCAACTCTCTGTCAGAATGGGGCGGCTATCTGTTGAACGAGAACTTGATAAGCTAAAAATCAACCTTTCAAATCGCAGCCTGCTTTGGTTTAGCTTTATGCACATCCACACGCTTGAACAATGGCAGCACTCTCATGACTTTTCGGTAAACCAGAAGCAAGCCGAGAAAAACACCAAAATCGTGCTTGTTCTGACTGCAATCACCATGGTTGCTGAGATTGTGGCGGGAACCGTCTTTAGCTCGATGTCTCTTCTGGCGGATGGCTGGCACATGGCAACGCATGTCACAGCCTTTGGCATCACGGTCTTTGCCTACCAATATGCTCGCAAGCAGGCGAACAATCCCCAATACACCTTTGGAACGGGTAAAGTCAGTGTGCTGGGTGGTTTTACGAGTGCGATCGCTCTGGCAGGCGTTGCTTTGCTGATGGCGCTCGAATCGTCGAATCGACTTTTTCAGCCCCAGGCTATTCAGTTTAATGAAGCCCTTTATGTAGCGCTGATTGGTTTAGGGGTGAATCTGGTGAGCGCTTTATTATTGCAAGATCATCACGGGCACTCCCACGAGCATTCGGAGCATTCCCACGAGCATTCGGAGCATTCCCACGAGCATCCAGAGCTTTCCCATCCGCATTCCCATTCTGATCCGGCTCCTCGCCCTCGTGCCGATCACACCGATCACAACCTGCGGGCGGCGTATGTGCATGTCCTGGCGGATGCCTTAACTTCCGTTTTGGCGATCGCTGCCCTGTTGGCTGGCAAGTTTGTAGGCTGGACTTGGCTGGATGCGGTCATGGGGCTAGTTGGCGCACTGGTAATTTCCAGATGGGCCTACGGGCTGATTCTGGAAACGGGTGCCATTTTGCTAGACGGTGCCACTGATCGGAAAACCAGGCTAGAAATTATCAGCGCGATCGAAGGAGATGCCGACAATCGCGTCATTGATCTGCATGTCTGGAACATTAGCCCCCATCATCTAGCCGCCACCATTGCGCTGGTGACCCACTATCCCCAGCAGCCGAAATACTATAGAAACCTGCTGAAACAAATTCCTTCGCTCTCCCACGTCATTGTGGAAGTAAATCACTGTCAGGGTGAAGCCTGCGTGGATCTGCCTTTTGCATAGTTGTAATGACAACTGAAGTTGGCGCACACTCTAAGGAACGAAAAACTCCTTCAATCAGCCTTTCAAGCTCCAGATACGTAGGCTAACTGGCTAACTTGACTTGTCATTACATTTAGTCTCTAACTCTGCGCTGCACAGCAGCTCTAACACCTGCTCCGCCGCAATCAGCCGCTTCAACACCACCTGCCCAATGGATGCATTCGACCCATCCGCTTGCAGACTCGGCAGGGGTTTCACTTCTACCATTAGCACCGCCTCTTCGACCTGATGCAGCCAGAGGCGTTCGCCCCGCTCCACGATGGAAAGCTGCATCCGCTGGATGTGGGGCTGTCGTCGTCGGGCGCGATCGTCCCAGAGTCCGCCAAATTCCCACACGCGACCAACCGCCCACCCGTCCGACAGAAAAAAATACTTCACAGGCTCCAACACAGTTTCGTCTAACGGTGCTTTTTGAAGGGGGCAGGCTGCAAAATCACCCCTGCATAGGTGTGCTTCTCCCAGTGCCAGGAGTCACCCTATCCTCACACTCCCTTTCTGCTTAGAATAGCGGGTCAGTGGGTGGATGTATGCAATTAATCTGAAGGAATTTGGGCTTGGCGACGCTGCCTTGGGGGGCGGGGGCGACCGGCCCGGTAAGTCCACGCCAATCGACCCTAGCCGTCAGGTCAACCTGAAGCCAGCTTTCAATTCACCGCCTCGCCTGGCTGGGAAACCACAAGCTGGGCCCCGTGCCGCTTCAGGTGCCAGTTCCAGGCATGGGAGATGATATCGTCGATGCTGCTATATTGCGGCTGCCAGCCGAGGATTTGGCGGGCGCGGTCGGCGCTGCCGATCAGGGCGGGGGGGTCTCCTGGGCGGCGATCGCTCTCTTTTACCAGAATCGGGCGTCCTGTAATACGTCGCGCCGCTTCGATCACCTCGTTCACCGAGAAGCCACTGCCGTTGCCCAGGTTGAAAATGCTGCTGTCGCCACCCTTCAGCAAATATTCCAGCCCCAGCACATGGGCCGCAGCCAGATCGGTAACGTGAATATAGTCGCGGATGCAGGTGCCGTCGGGTGTGGGATAGTCCGTGCCAAACACCTGGATGGCTTCGCGCAGCCCCAGCGCCGTTTGCAAAATCAGCGGAATCAGATGCGTTTCGGGGTTGTGGTCTTCGCCGAGCCGTCCTCCGGGGTCAGCCCCAGCCGCATTGAAATAGCGGAAGATCACGGATTTCAGCCCATAGGCCGCGCTAAAGTCTTTCAATACCCGCTCGATCATCAGCTTTGTGGCCCCGTAGGGATTGATCGGGTTTTGGGGATAGTCTTCGGGAATCGGCACCACGTCGGGAATTCCGTAGGTGGCGCAGGTAGAGGAAAAGACCAGCTTATTCACCCCGGCGGCCTGCATAGCTTCCAGCAGTGTCAGGGTGCCCACCACGTTGTTGCGATAGTACTTCGCAGGGTCTTGCACCGACTCGCCTACGTAGGCATAGGCGGCAAAGTGCATGACGGCATCAATAGCGCGGCTGGCAAAGAGCTGGTCGAGGAATGGGCGATCGCCGATTTCGCCAACAATCAGCTCTGCCTTAAGCACCTCTTCCACTAATTCTCGATGCCCATAAACCAAGTTATCCAACACGATCACGGTGTAACCAGCCTGTTGCAAGGATAGTACGGCATGGGAGCCGATATATCCTGCCCCGCCCGTCACTAAGATCGTCGGTTTATTGGTTGAAACCATGATTTAAAGATTCCTGCCGCGAAGTGCTTCCTGATGGTTACTCACATTTACTGAGAAATTATCAGGCAGATTTGATTTTTTCTATGAAGCCTTCGTAAATTTATCCGTAAATTTAAGCAGATGTGTAGGAAAATCGTACTTCAATCTTCAGGTTTCTAGACATTTTTCTCTGAATGGGTATTGATAGGGCACTGATACCAAGCTGCTCTAGGGAAAATCGTAGAAGCGGTAGGACGGGTCGGCGGTTGCATCTGAAGATGAAAGTTCACCCATGTCAGAGTTAATAGATACGGCGTAATGAACCAGTTGCAGGAGGCGCTGTCTCAGGGTTCCCAGCCCCAGGCGATCGCCCGCCGAGACAAAGAGCGCCTGCGGAAATTCGGACTGGGCCAGCGCCAGGGTATCGCCATCAACCTGGTCAATTTTGTTAAACACCAGCAGTGCTGGCCCTGGCGTAATCGGCATTTCACCCAAGATCTTCATCACTGAGCGAATCTGGTTTTGCCAGGCAGGGTGAGACAGATCCACCAAATGCAGCAGCGCATCCGACTCGGTAACTTCTTCTAGCGTGGCTCGAAACGCATCGACCAGCGAAGGCGGCAGGTCGTGGATAAACCCGACCGTATCGGTCAGCACCAGCTCCATCGGCTGCTGGGTTTCGGCATCGGTCACCACGAGGCGGCGGCTCGTCGGGTCGAGTGTGGCAAACAACTGGTCAGCGGTATACACTTCCGCATTGGTCAGGGCGTTGAGCAAGGTAGACTTGCCCGCATTAGTGTAGCCCACCACCGCCACCGACGGCACATCCCGATGCTGTCGTCGCTGTCGCAGCCGCGCCCGATGTGCCTGGAGCTGATTCACTTCCTGCTGAAGCCGGGCAATTCGCCGCTGAATGGCGCGTCGCTCTGTTTCCAGCTTTGTTTCCCCCGGCCCCCGCGTGCCGATGCCGCCGCCCAGTCGGGACATGTCGCGCCCGCGCCCCGTCAACCGGGGCATGGTGTATTCCAACTGCGCCAGTTCCACCTGGAGCTTCCCGGCTCCGCTCTGGGCGCGCTGGGCAAAGATGTCGAGGATGACTTCGGTGCGATCGACTACTCGAATGCCAATCTGGGCTTCCAGGTTGCGTACCTGCGCCGGCGACAAATCTCGATCAAACACAATCAAGTTAGCGCCGACTGTTTGGGCCGCCAGGGCAATTTCCTGTACCTTGCCTTCTCCCACAACTGTTTGAGGATGCGGATGCGCCCGCTTTTGCGAGAGGATATGCACCACATCTCCGCCAGCCGTTTCTACCAGGCGCGACAGTTCTTCCAGCCCGGCTTGAAACTGCTGCGGCGAGAGTTTTTCGGTCACCAAGCCCACCAGCAGAGCGCGATCGTGGTCTACTTCGACCTGTTGTGCCACAAACTCCCGACGAAACTCTGACTCCAGTCCTTCCGTCAGGTCGAGGAAGTCTTGCTGGCTGACTAGATCAAGGCTGAGCGGCGGCGACACTGTCCAGTTGGCTTCGGGATGGGAAATCAAATGCGCCAGATAGGCTTCGCGGATGTAGCCCGTTGCACCGCCGCCCCGCCGCTCGAAGCCTTCACCCGTCATCACCAACAGCACCAGAGCATCCAGCCGTTGCAACGCCATCGCGGTCAGAGCAGCGTTGCTGGGCGGCTCCGATTTAAACTTGGTAGCAACGCAGCGAATGCCGCTGAGTCGTTCTGCCCCGTAGCGCGGCAGTTCTTGGGGCGGAATTTGGGTTTGCCGCAGGGTGCCTACGCCGACCCGAATCACCTGCCCTCGTCGATTGATATAGGTGCAAACCGGTTGACCAATTTCGGTGCTGACGGCGGCCAGGCGCTGAGCAAATTCGGGCGTGGTCAGGCGATCGCCCGGCAGTCGCTGGTGATAAAGCCGCTGCAACTGTTTAATCTGGCTCGGTTTCAGCCCTTGCAAATTGCCAAAAATCGTTTCGATAGGCACAACGGATCAGAATCCTGATCTCCTAACTCGTCATCCCTATTCTACATGCGAGTCCTGGTGCCAGCGGCCTACAGCAGTGAGGATAGCGGCACAGCCGCAGCTCAGCGAGGAAATAGCCTCTCAAGCCCCAGTCTGACTTCTCTATACTCTGCGCTTGAATCGGGATGGCTACAGACGCAGCGGAAAAAATCCCATGGGAAAAGCTGATTAACTGACAAATATTTTTCCTTAGAGGATTAAAACCGCAGCGATCCGCACCAAATCCGCCAGTGCGAGTGCCAGTGGGTTTGGCAGAGCGAGTTCGTTGCAGCAGACTTCGCCCCTACAGCGTGACTCCATTCGCCAGCCTGAGGTTATCAGTCAACCAGCGGGAAAAGTCAAACGAGAAAAATCCAAATGGGAATAGTCAAACCCAGGTGCAGCAGCCAGCAAAAAACAAGCTTCCCAAGATTCTTCAGTCAAATTCTGCGATGTGAAGATAAACATTACGTGAACATTGCGTGAATGTTGCGTCAGATCTCAACCACTATCGGGCTGGCGGGGATGAGTAGTCTGATCAGAAAAAACACGCAGACGACAGGCTCCATTAAGCCATTCAGGGAGTTGACCTCAGAGAGAATACTCAAGGCGTTGAGGCTTCAATTTATAGCTGCCATAAATAAATAGATAATGTCTTGTTTCTTCAGCATCTTGGCGTATTGACGTAAGGTTTTTTGCACCTTAATAGACTTCCTTGATTATTGATTGGGGGGAACCTTGAGATTCATGTAAATGAGGGGTTTTGCCCTCTTTTTGAAGTGACTTAATCCTGATTATAGTTGTGTCAGAGAAGTCAATTTTAATGTTTCACATTTTAGCCAGCCTGGTTTTTTAATTGCTTCATTATCCCAGGAAAAAGTTGAAGCCTGAGAACTCTTGGAAGTCTCGACCGAGATGAAAGTAGACCGGATTTTTAAGAATCCACTTGATTGCATGAGCTTTCTTTTTACAAAAACTCTCACTCGCCTTACCTCGTGGAGATCAAATGATCTAGCCACCATCCTTTTCTAATCTTTTTCCAATATTGATGATTTTAGAAAACACTCAACCGCGGAGGCTTTCAGAATTGGCTGCCGCCGCTTTGGCGTGCTTTTCTAGAGAACTTCCGAATACATTTACGCTGTTCTGACTGGCGATACTCAAAATCAATGATGTGTTTTAGAAGATCCTTTCATCTGGGTTTCCAAATAATCACAATTCGAGGGTTTATGGATAGCTGAATCAACAGCTAAAGCAAACGTTGAAGATGCTACGGCTAGTGATGATTGTTGTGTGAGGAGTTGGGTCATGTCTCGGGATGCACTTGTTGTTGGAATCAATGCCTATCAATTTCTACAGTCTCTGAACGCTCCTGCGAGAGATGCAGAGGCGATCGCCCAAATGCTGCAAACCTACGGCGAATTTCGAGTGCAGCGACAGCCCGAAGTAGTACAAGCGGGACAGCCCCAAATTGGTAAGTCGGCACCCGTTTTGCTGCGTGATTTAGAAACGGCGCTGGTCAACTTGTTCAAGCCGAAAGGCAGCAATATTTCTAACACAGCGCTGTTTTATTTTTCAGGGCACGGCATTCAAAAAGAAGCGGGTATTCATGAAGGGTACTTGGCAGTGAGCGATGCCAATCCAGAGGCGGGATTTTACGGACTGTCGCTCTATTGGCTGCGGCGGCTGCTGCAAGAAAGCCCGGTGCGGCAGCGGATTGTGATTTTGGACTGCTGCCACAGCGGCGAACTGCTGAACATGCTGGAAGCAGACCCCGGCGCTCGCGCAGGCACCGATCGCCTGTTTATCGCCGCCTCCCGAGAATATGAAGCAGCCTATGAATCGCTCAACAGTGATTACAGCGTGCTGACTCAGGCGCTATTAGAAGGACTCGACCCGCGCCATGCCAGCACGGGCACCGTCACCGGGCATTACCTAACCGCCTGGGTGAGCGATCGCCTGAAGCACGAACTCCAGCAGCCGCTGTTTGAAAACTCCGGCAGCGAAATCATCCTGACGCGCTCCGGCAATATCGCTTCTCCCATCGCTCCCAGGACAGACCGCAAGCCTGAAATTTGTCCCTTTCGCGGGCTGGAGTGTTTTGAAGAAGAGCACGCAGATTTTTTCTTTGGACGCGAAGATTTAACCCATCAACTGGTAGAGCGGCTGCGCACCAACCCGTTCATCACCGTTCTGGGGGCATCGGGCAGCGGGAAATCGTCACTGGTGCGGGCGGGGCTGATGCGCGAACTGC